>DATLTS010000049.1 GCA_035533475.1 Mycobacteriales bacterium
CAGAACAGCCATTCCCGTGCGCCGTGGACGACCGTCACGGCGAGCCACCAAAGCGCGCTGATCGGCGGATATTGTTTTCCGTTCAAGGTTAACGGTGAGACTCCGACACGGCTTGACCACTCGGCCGCACTGCTAGCCGGGTGTAGGTTCGCGCGAGGGATGTCCGCTGGCATGTGCTGACCTGGGTTCCTCCGGACCTTCTCAACGATTTGTCCGGCATTTTTTCTCATTGGTTTGTCCATTTCCTTTGGCTGCGGATCTGCTGTCTTCTCCAGCGCAGCGGGGTCTGGTCGGGGTCGGCCACGCGTCCGTTGCCGCGAGCGGGGCGCTTGACCCTTACGTGGCGTCATGCCACATAGTCGGTGGCGTGGAGGAGTACCTGACCGTGGGACGCCTGGCCGAGCTGGGCGGCGTGACTGTCCGCACGCTGCATCACTACGACGAGATCGGGCTCGTGTGTCCGTCGGCGCGGACTGCAGCCGGGTACCGGGCCTACTCGGCGGGCGACGTGGAGCGGCTGCGGGAGGTGCTGGCTTACCGGCGGCTGGGCTTCGGGCTGCGGGAGGTCGCGGACCTAGTCAGCGACCCGTCCGCTGACGCGGTCGCGCACCTGCGCCGTCTGCGCGGCCTGCTGCTGGAACAGCGCGACCGGACCGACGCCATGGTGACGGCCATCGACAGGGAACTCACGGCACCGGCGAAGGGAATGGCAGTGACACCAGAGGAACAGCTGGGAATGCTGGGCACGCGGTTGTATGACGCCATCGGGGGGGCGTACCCCGCGACGCGGCGCACCGATCCTCGGATCGCCGCGCAGGTCTGGGACGCGCTCGGCGACGCGCGGACGGTGCTGAACGTCGGGGCCGGCACTGGCTCCTACGAACCGCCCGGCCGCGACGTCACCGCGGTGGAGCCGTCGGCGGTCATGCGGGCGCTGCGCCCCGAGGGCTCGGCACCGTGCGTGGCCGCCGCCGCGGAGAGCCTGCCGTTCGAGGACCAGTCATTCGACGCCGCGATGGCCTTCAGCACCGTCCACCACTGGCAGGACCCGGTCGCCGGGCTGCGCGAGATGCGGCGCGTGGCCCGCCGAGTGGTGGTGTTCACCTACGACTCCAGCGAATTCGCCTGGCGCCGACGGTTCTGGCTCACCCGCGACTACCTGCCTGAGGCCGCCGACCACGCCGACACGGACTGGCTGCCCCGGCTGGCCGACGCGATCGGGGGCCAAGCGGAACCGGTGCTCATCCCGTGGGACTGCGCCGACGGCTTCCTCGAGGCATACTGGCGCCGGCCCGAGGCCTACCTGGAGGAACATGTGCGCCGGGCGTGTTCGGTGTGGACGCGGGTCGGACCGGAGGCCGAGCAGCGGGCCGTGCGCAGCCTGCGCGAGGATCTTGACTCGGGCCGGTGGGCTGAGAACAACCGCGACCTCGCCGGCCTCGACGAGGCAGAGCTCGGCCTCCGCCTGCTCGTAGCCTGAACCGCGTTGCATCCTCAGCATGGTGGCGGATCCTGGTCTGCCGGCTGGCTGGCGTCTCGCTGCGGGGGCGCGAGGGCGCGGACGGCGGGGTGGCCGAGAGCTTGGAGGAGTGCGTTGCCGCGGGCGGTCGGCCACATGGGGTGCCCGGGGCTGAAGCGGTGGTAGAGCGTTGCGCCGATGTCTCGTTCGAGCCGCTGGAACTGGTGGATGAGCGCGGAGGGGTGGGCGCCGATCTGTCTGGCTGCGGTGCCGATGGCAGGGTAGGCCATGGCTTCGCGGAAGCGGTGAAGCCGCTGCCAGCCGTGCAGGCTGCCCTCGACGGCGCGGCGGATGTCGGGTGGTATGTCTTCGCCGAGGGTGGTGATCATGTCTGGCCTGCTGTGGACGCCTTTGGGCCGGCTGGCTATCCCGTGGCGGCGGGCCGCGGCGATGACGGTCATGACGCTGACGTCGAGTTCGGCGGCGATGTCGGAGTAGGAGCGGCGGGCGTACTGGTCGCGCAGCCACTGCGGGTCGATGGGGGTGGGCTGCCAGGCGTTGGTCAGGGGGATGCCGTGGTCGCGGGCGCGGGCGGCCAGGTGCGTGCGCGGGATCCCGGTCTCGGCCTCGATCTGGTGGAGGGGTTTCCGTGCGGTGGTGTACTCGCGGTCGAAGAACTCGCGGGTGAGCAGGGTGCGTGCGCGGTCCTGCCATTTTCCCCAGGCGGCTGGCGGGGTGGACGGTGCCCACTGGCGGGCGGGGCGGGGAACCTTCTCCAGCGCGAGGCGGACGTGGCTGATGGTGGTGCCCAGCTGCGCGGCGGCTGTGCCGGGCGGGATGCCGCCGGTGACGATGAGCCGGGTGACGGCGTCCAGGTCGATGTCGCCGGGGTCGCGGCCGGCCAGGAGGGCGGTGGCGTGCTCGTGCAGCGCGGCGCGCAGCGGCGTGGTGAGCGTGTCGGTGAAGCCCAGGTAGCGGGACTTGTCCTGGCGGTTGGTGAAGGCGAGCGGGCAGCGGGGGTCGGTGAAGTCGGCTCCGGTGAGCAGCTCGTAGACGTAGCGGCCGGCGTCACGGCGGCGGCGGTCTCCCTTGCCGGGGTGAGCGCTCGCGCGGCCGCATGCCTCCCGCCACTGGTCCTTGCTGATCGCCTCCGCGGGGATCAGGTCCCGGCGTCGCTGGTAGTCGACGGGGCTGCCGTGCTCGTCGAGGTAGGTGGCCAGCAGGGCGGTCGCGGTGAGCACGCTGTCGTGCCCGCGTGCGGTCAGGGTCCGGAGGATGGAGTTGATCGCGACGCTGCTGCGGTGCGAGTGCGGGCCGTCGCCGGGGTGGATGGCGCGGGTTGTCTTGCCGGGCAGGAGCAGGCAGGTGGCGATGGCCGAGCGGAACGGGACGGCGGCGAGTCCCTCGGGTGGCATCAGGCGGACCGCCCAGCCGGGCCAGAGCAGCTGCGGGACGCACCGGGCGCGGGCGGCCAGCTGCGCGGGGCTGCTGCGAGGGACGGAGGCGTGCGCGGTGCCGGTCCGGTAGCGGAGCCGGTCCAGGGAGATCAGGCCCGGGTCCATGGCGCGCAGGAACCTTCCGCGGGCGGCTTCGGACAGCCGGCTCCACTGGCTGGGCATCATCGCCGTGGGCCGCGGGCAGCGGGGTCGTGCTGCCCCGCCGCGGCATCCAGGACCGGCGCAATCAGCCCGGTGTCGATAACCGCCGGGCGGCGGTAGCCGGCCAGGAACCGGACATTGGCCAGCAGCCGCGAGTCCGCTCCCGACCACGCCTCGAACGCCCAGCCCCGCCCGGTGCAGACCTGCAGCGTCCAGGCGAACTGCGACCGGACCCCGGGATCGGCCATCCGGGACGGTGCCTTGACATCCACGACCGTGACCCCGCCGTCCACGCCCACCAGCAGCAGGTCAGGCACATGACGCCGGTCCCGGGTGCCGTCCGTGCCGGCCAGCAGGAACGGCTGCGCGGCAATCCCGGCCACGGACGGGTCGAAATCGGCCAGCATGACCCGCGCCAACTCCAGGCGGCTCTCGTATGCCAGCAGCCGCGACATCGATGAAGACCAGTACCAGCCCGAATAATGCAGCCTGCCCTGATAAGAACGGAACTCCCGCACCGGCAGCCCGGCAACCACATCAGCGTGACGCCACACCGGCGAATTCTTATCGAAATGGCGCAAGCGCCAGATAGGCGTCAGACCTTATGAGAAAGCGTCATTTAGCATGAGGAACTACACCGGGACGGGTAAATCCGACAACGACCTGGTCGCCGGGCGGTGAGGATGGCCGTCCGTACGTCGCGACCCGGATCGGGTAGCCGATGGCGTACGCCTCGATCATCTCGCCGTCGCCGGCCACGATGCCGACGTTCCGACGCCTCGTCGATCTTCACCTTGTCGAGCAGGGCGGTGGTGAGGGCTTCCTCGCCGGAGCGGATCGCCTTGTAGCAGCCGCGGGTGATCAGCGTCATGTAGGAGCCGATGTGCCCGGTCGTC
>DATLTS010000050.1 GCA_035533475.1 Mycobacteriales bacterium
AAGTCGATGACAACGAATGTTGTCGCCAGAAACGCCGGGTCTTCTGTCAAGCCGCCCATGTATCCACCGTTCTCGCAGGTTCCGTGGCGTTGCCGGCCCGCGCCCGGCACATCGAGACGAGCATGCCTGAGCGCCCGCTGCCGTGATGCGTCGTCACTGAATGAGGCTGGCAACGGCCTGCGTGGCGGCGTGCAGGTCCGGCGCGTTCCAGAGGCGCTCGCCCGTCCAGGTCTCGCTCAGGGCCCGGTACAGGTCTGACATCACCGGCAGGAACTCGGGCGGGAGTGGTGCCGGCTGTGGCCACTGGCTCCTGGGCACGCCCTCGGCGATCAGCCTGCTGACCGGCACCTTGAGCCCTTGTGCCACGTACCAGTTCCGGATGACCTGCTTGCCGCAGTGCACTCCGTTGAACATCAGGCGGCTTTCGTCGGGTGTGCCGGGGCTGTCGGCAAGCACAAGGCGCGCATCGTTCGACACCAGGTACTCGACCTTGCCGTCGGAGTGGCTCAGCCCGAGTTCGCGTGCGTGCCTGGTCAGCACCTCGTTGACTTTGATGGTGGTGTCGCGCATCGCCTGGAACTGCTCGTCGCTCAGGCCGGCGAGGCGCTGGGCCTCAGGCCCGCCGATGAACCGGTTGACGTCTTCCAGCGTCGTCGCGTATTCGATGAGCGGATGATTCAGCTTCTCGCCGACCGCGGGAATGTTGCGGAGCCCGACTTCGGCTGGTGTCAGCGCGCCGGCTGCGAGCCGGCGGTGAGCGGAGCTTCCCTGGGGGAGCTCGTTGCGGAAGAGGACCTGCACGGGAATGAGGTAGTTTCCGGCGTCCGGGATGAGTGGCCCGGCGTCCGGGTCCGGGACGCGCGCGAGGTCGAACTCGATCCGATTGGGGGCGATGAATCGGCGGAAATGGGTTGGCACGCCTGCCGCCTCCAGCCTCGTGAAGTTGAAGACGGCCATGCGGCAGATCGCCTCGCCTTTCCCGGGGATCAGGTCCGGCATCCTGCCGTAATGGAACACCGTGTAATTGTCGGTGTACTCGAAGATTCCGACACCTTCCTTCGTTGCCGTGGGAGGTTCGATGATCTCCAGGTTCTTGGTCGAGCTGAGGACGGGCATCATGCTCCCCTGGTGCGATGGCCTCGCGCCGTCATCTGGCGGAATCTTCTGATCGTGGCGGCGCGGTGTCCGGCGAAGCGTCGTGCGGTGCGGCCGTCGTCTCGCGGGCAGCGGCCGGCCCGGAAGCGAAGCGTGCGGCTCCCTCAGGCCCTTCGTCCCCGGACACCAGGCGGCCGTCAACCATCGTGATCACGTGCATGCCGGCCGCGCGGGCGGAGGTGACGCCGTCGCGGGCGTCGTCGACGGCGAGGCAGCGGTCCGGCGGGACGTCGAGGCGTTGGGCAGCCGCGAGGTACAGGTCGGGGGCCGGCTTGCCGTGCGTGACGTCCTCTCGTGCGACGACGGCTGCGAACGCGTGCCTCAGGCCCAGAGCGTCGATCCCGGGATGGACGAGGAGCCGGCTGGCACCTGACGCCACGGCGCAGGGCAGTTCAGCATGGCGTGCGGCGCGCAGAAGCGAGACGACGCACGCGATGGGGGTGATGCTGTGCACGGTGGCCAGCAGGTAGGTGCGGCTCTGCCGGATGATCTCGTCGTGGGGCAGTTGCCGGCCGCCCGGTAGCGTGGCCAGCAGGTCGTGGATGGACAGGCCGAGGTGTTGGCGATACCAGTCGTGGTCCAGGTCGAGGCCGTGTGGCTGCAGCGCCGCTCGCAGCGCCTGCTCGTGGCTGGGTGTGGTGTCGGCGAGGGTTCCGTCGAAGTCGAAGACCATGGCCTCGATGTCGGCGGGGATCGCGGGCACGCAGCTTCTCGCTGGAGCTGGGTCCGCGCAGACCGGGGGACGGGCCGCCTGGTTCATGCCGGCGCCGGGTCCGCGCGGCTGCCGCAGCACATGCACCGGGCTCCCGGGCCCTGCCACGGCTCGCGTAAGCAGCCAAGGTCGGTCCCGGCGCCATGGATCCACGCCCGGATCAGCTCGGCCGCCTCGTGCTCGCCGACGCGGCGCCGGTCCACGACCCGGTAGCGTGCCGGATCGGTGGCGGCGAGCCGCTCGAAGAGCGCGCATGCCTCACGCATGAACGTGGCCTGCTCGCTGGTGAAGACGCACTGGCCGCGCCGTTGCGCGCGCGCGACGGCCTCGCAGGCGTCGTCGGTGACGAGGATCGTGAGGTCGGGGAGGGGCCGGTAGGAGGACGCGAGTTCCAGCAGGGCGGTTGCCGTGTCAAGGGCGGCGTCGCCGTCGTCGGGGTGCAGCAGCAGCGCCTGGCACACCGCCGTGGTGTCGACGCTGCGGCCCTCGACGACGGCACGCCCGCTGGACAGCTCGGGTACGACGGTGTCCAGGTCATGCCGCTTGATGGCCAGCAGGATCAGGGCCTCGGCCATGGGAGTGCCCCCGCGCAGGAACGGGTCCCCTGCGCTGGCCTCGCGCAGCGAGCGAAGCAGGGCTTCGCCCAGTCCCGGGCGCCCGTTCGCCCGCTGGGAGAACCCGTCGAGCATCAGCGGCTTGTCGTCGAGGGCTTCGACGGCGCGATTGGTCAGATACGTCTTGCCGACTCCGTTGATGCCCTCGGCCGAGATCAGCGGGCCGCGGGTGCAGGAATGGCGTACCGGTGTAATCGTCATGCGGCAGGATCCGTTCAGGGACGAGGACAGGGCGCCGCCGGAAGGGTCGTTCCGGTGGGGTTCGCCGGTGCTGGTTCCGGGTCGTCGGTCACGTGGCCCATGCGGTGGCCTCTCGGGCGATGACGGCGGCGTAGCGGTCGAGTGTGGTCTGGGTGTCGCGTTCGGTGAGGATGACGGCGAGCGTGTGGTCGAGGATCTGGGCGGCGCCACGGCACGGTCGGTCGCGGTTGGTGAACATGGGCCGGGTGTCGCAGGGGACGAGCCGGAAGCTGCCGGTGGAGTTCGGCACTGCCTGCTGCGCGAGGTGTTCGGCGAACGCCCGGGGGTTCGGCAGGTCGATGTGAAGCAGCGGGGCGAAGCCGTTCCACTCCTCGCCCGTAGCTGGTGGCAGGGCGACCAGGCCGGGTGCCTGCTCCAGGGCGTCCAGCAGGTGGCGGGTCTGTGCGCGGCGCAGTTCGACCAGGCTTGAGAACCGGCGGAGGTTGGCCAGGGCGATCGCGGCGAGGGGGGCGGCGAGGCGGGAGTTGGTTGCCAGGCGGCTCAGCGGGGCTTCGCCCGGAGGGGCCGGCTGCCAGTGGCTGCGGAACGCGGTCGCGTGCTCTGCCACTTCGCGGCGGGCGGTGAGCAGGAAGCCGCCCTCGCCGCTCCAGAGAATCTTGCCGTCCTTCATGCTGAAGCAGCCGACGGTGCCGGCCGTGCCGGCCCGCTGCCCGTCGCGCGCGGTGCCGGCGGCCTGCGCGGCGTCCTCGACGACGGCGAGCCCGTGCTCGGATGCGAACGCCGCCAGGGCCGCCGGGTCTCCCATCCGGCCCCACAGGTGCACCGGGATGATCGCCCGGGTCCGCGAGGTGACCTTGCGGGCCGCGTCGCCGTAGTCCAGGTCCAAGGTGGCCGGGTCGCTGTCGATGAACACCGGCACTGCCCTAAGGGCGCTGAGGGGTGCCACGGTCATGACGACGGTCAGCGCCGGCACGAGGACTTCGTCTCCCGGGCGGATGCCGCAGGCCGACAGCGCGGCGTGCAGGGCCGCGGTGCCGGAAGCGACCGCGACGACGTGCGGTACGCCGAACACCTCGGCCAGGTCGTGCTCCAGCTGCCCGGCGACCGGACCGCCGCTCGGGTCGGGCATCTGCCCGAGCACGACGGCCAGCTGATCCGCGAGTAGCTGTGCACCGCCGGGGACCGGAGGGAGCGTCATCGGGAAGCCCCCGCGTTCAGCAGCCGCGGCATGTCCAGCACGAGGGGCCACATGTTCACGCAGTCCCGGCTGAACAGCGAGCAGTCTGTGCACGCCGGCCTCGTGGCGAACAGCGTGCGCGCGTCGCCGTCTCGGATGGTGCGTCGTCGCTCGGGTGCGGTGGCGGCGATCCGGCGGTCGGACGGGCAGTCCCAGACCGAGCCGTCGGGCTGCATGAAGAACAGGCGAGCGCCGCCGAAGCACTCGGGCACATGCCCGTTGTCGTGGGTGGAGACTGCGGCGATGAAGCGCTGGATGTACGACGGGTCGGGCAGGGCCAGCCCCTTGGGGTCGCTGTAGAGGCGGGTGAGGTGCTCGCCGACGTCGGTGACGTCGCCGGGGGTGTGGGACAACTGGTCGAAGAGCGTGTGGTCGGGCGCGAGGGAGATCGGCTGCGGCACGTAGTAGTCCGTGCCGAGGTCGGCAGCCAGCCGTGCCACGTCGGTGATCTCCTGCGGACGTGATCGCGTTACCACGGTGTAGATCCCGACCCTGGGCGCGGGCTTACCGGCGCGAGCCTGGAGCAGGGTACGGATGCCCTCCAGGACGTCGTGGTAGCCGAAACGGCCCGAACGGGACGGCCGTATCTGGTCGTTGGTCTCGGCGTCCGCGCTGTCGAGCGACACCGACACGCCGTCGACGCCGAGGGCGACGAGGCGCTCGGCCACGTGCGGGCGGGTGAGCGGAACGCCGTTCGTCGCGATGACGACCTGGCAGCCCGCGTCCTTGATGAGGGAGATCACTTCGAGCGCGCCGGGCCAGTCCAGCGGTTCCCCGCCGGCGATGACCACACGCTCGACGGGCGAGCCGGCCAGCGTGCGCGCGAAGGCCGTCAGGGCGTTCGCCGGAAGGTCGGTGCGGGACAGGTGTGACAGGGCACCTGCCTGCTCCGGCGGGTTGTCCTTGTGCTCCTCGATGGTGCCGAAGTAGCAGTGCGGGCAGGCGAACGCGCAGGGGGAGCGCAGGGCCCACAGCAGGGTCACGTCACGAGGCACGGGCGGCCTGCCGATCCAGCATGGTGGTCACGATCTCCCGGACGGCTCCGGCAGTCTCGTCCGGCGACATGCCGGCCGCGTCGACGAGGGTGTACCGCCCGGGATCGCCGGTGGCCGCTTTGCGGTACAACGCGTCGATCTGTTCGATCAGCCGTCTGTCCGCCGGCGCGAGCGGGCGCCCGATCCGGTCGGCGAAGCGCCGCGCGCACACCGCGGGGTTGCCCGTGAGCAGGATGGTCGCGTCCGGGAGATGCCGCCAGCGCCGGGCGCTCGACAGCACGTGCCGGGCCACTGCTTCTGGCGACGTCTCAGGGGTCTGGGAGCACAGGATCGCGGCCTGGTACACGGCGATGGAGTCCACGCCGCGGTCCTCGATGATCACCCCGACTCCGGCCAGGTCTCGCCCGGCCAGCCGCTCGGCTTTGCGGACCTGCAGTGCGAGCAGGGCGAGGGTCTCCACGACCGGGTAGCCGGTGCGCAGGAAAGGGTCGCCCTGCTCGCTCAACGCGGCGATCACCTGCCCGGGCAGCGTGTCGCCGGACTGGTCGGTGAGCTCGTCCAGGAGCAGGCATCGCGCACCGAGCATGGCGGCGGCTGAGCGGGCCGCGTTCGTCTTCCCGACACCGTTGATCCCCTCGATGCTCACCCACAGCGGCATGGCACCGGGCGCCAGCGCGCTGGTCATGCCGGCCTCATGCAGACGTAGAGCAGTTCCGTGGCCACGTCGGGAACGGCGACGGCGGAGACCGCATCCAGCAGCGCCTTGGGGACGCGTTCGACCAGGTTGCGGTACCAGGCGGCCGCAGCATCCCCGTACCGGCCGGTGAGCGCAGCCGCCAGCACCTCCGGTGCGGGCGGCAGCAGGCCCATCACGTCCTCGATGACCAGGCCCGCGTCGCCGATCACCTGTTCGGCCTCGTCGCGCGACCACTCGTAGAGGTGGACGCGGTACTGCAGCGGGCGAGGCGGGGGCCCGACGGCCGCCGGGGTGGAAAGGTAGAGCACTCCCCCCTGAGCCAGCGCTGCGGCGGTGTTCCGCAGGCTCTGCACGCCGAGCTCGAACGGCAGATGCTCCAGCGCCGAGGTGTAGAGGGCGATGTCGAACGAGGGCAGAGCTGGCCAGGGCTGGGCCACGTCGCACTCCACCAGCTCCACCGGGAAGGGGTCGCCGTACGTCGCGCGCAGGGCCTGGATCCGCTCGCGGGCCTCATCGAGATTGGCAGCGCTGATGTCCAGTCCGACGTACCCCCCGATCTTCGGGGCGTAGCGGTAGAGCAGCGGCAGCGCCAGCCCGCGGCCGCAGCACACATCCAGCACACGCGAGTTCGGCGCGCACTGCTCAGCGACGATCAGGTGCTGCAGGAGGTTCATCAGACCCGACGGCTTGGCTTCACCGCGGCTCAATGCCGCGTAGAAGTCGTCCATCTGGTTGGTGCTGTAGGGCCCCACCATCGGGGTTCCCGGCCGGGTCACGTACTGCTCCGGCAGTTCCGCAGCGTTCATCGTTGTGCTCCCAGGGAATCGTCCAGGTAGAGCGCCGGGGGCCCGGTCGGGGGCGTACTGGTGCGGGTCCAGCCCGGCGGAGTACGGCAGGTTCGGCCCGCTCATCCGCGGTCTCCGCGCTCGCCTGCTTCCGCCTCGGCCGCGCCGGGCGCGGGGCGGACTCGCGGCGAGGCCGGCACGATCAAGTCCTCGCTGGTCTGCGCCGGCTCGTTCCAGGGGAAGACGACCCAGTCCAGCGTGTCCCATACCCACGTGTCCGGGGTGAAGGCCGCCGCCTTGCTGCGGCATAGCGCCGCGGTGCGCACGGCAGTCGGGGCCAGATGCCTGGCCAGCCATCGAACCGCCGCGCGATAGGTGGAGCCGGTGCCGCAGATGTCGTCGACCAGCAGCACCTGGGCACCCCGATGCGCCGCCAGCGCCGCATCGGGTTCCTTCGGCAGCTCGACCTGCCCGGTCGCGGGGAGATACAAGTCGTCGCTGCGATTGTGGCGGGCCGTCAACTCGACGACCGGCACACTGTAGTGGGCGGCGAGCAACCGGGCCAGCGGAACTCCCCCGCGCGCGATCCCGGCCACCACCTCAGGTGCCGGCTCCTGCCCGGCGATCAACGCGGCAGCAGAGGCGAAAGCGTCCTGCGTCAGACGCCAGATGCGCCGGTGCTCGAAGACGCGCTCCACCACCGCCTCGTCGCGAGGCGGGGCGGTGGGGCGGCCGGCCATGGTGTCCACGGGATACCTGCTCTCATTCGGGACGGATGTGGTGGTAGGCGAGGGCGAGGAACTGCTGGGAGAGCACCGGGTCGCTCTCGAACCGGCCGCCGGCCTGCAGCGAGCTGGTGCGGGCAGCCTCCATCCGCACACCCCGCATGCTCATGCACAGGTGCGTGCCGCGGACGGCTACGGCCACGTCGTCGCTGCCGATCACGCAGGCGATCTCTTCAGCGACCTGCCGGGTGAACCGCTCCTGGACCTGGAGACGGCCGGCGTGCCGCTGTGCGATGCGGGCGAACTTCGACAGGCCAACGACCTCTCCGGCGGGCACGTACCCAGCGGCGACCTGCAGGTTCATGGGCAGCATGTGGTGCTCGCAGAGCGACCACACGCTCATGCCGCCCACGACGACCAGTTGGCCGCTCACGTGTGGCTCGGTGAAGCACATCGCGGTCGCGGCGCTGTCTGGGGACAGGAAGGTGTTCCACCAGGACGCGACCCGCTCCGGAGTGCCGGTCAGTCCCTCGCGGGCGGGGTCCTCACCCAGCGCAACCAGGAGCTGGACGATCAGGTCGGAGACCCGGCCGGCGTCGATGCGCGGCGCGGGCATGGCGGGCGCGGGTACGGCGGGCGCGGGTACGGCGCTGCTCACGGCCGCGGTGGGGCTGGCGAAGGAGGTGCTCGTCATGGGCGTCTTCTCGCTTCCGGGGATTGGGGAATGAAAGGGGGGATTGAGCGGTGGCGAGGTCAGCGGCCTCGGGCGTCGGCGAACGCCAGCATGTGCAGCCGGGTGGTGAAGTGCCAGTGCCGGGCCGCGACCGCGTCCGCGAGGACACGGGTCGCCGCGATGATCGCCTCAGCGGTGGTGCCCTCCGGCATCACCCACACCGGCGCGAGCCGGTGGGCGGCGGCCAGTTCGGCGATCCGGTCGAGGTCGGGGACCGAGGAAGCGACGAACTTGAACACGGCACTCCCCGTCGCCGCGAAAGCCTCCAGGGCGGAGGGCACGATGCTCTTGCTCTCGTCCATCCCGAAGCTCTGAACTTTTGGGGAGACGTTGAACCGCACCCCGTCGATCAGCAGCGCCGGGTCGGGCGCGATGGTGCCGTTCGTCTCGAACTCGACCCGCTTCCCGGCGGCCAGCAGCCCCTGGACGAGGGCCGCCAGGTTCCGCTGCTGGATCAGCGGCTCGCCGCCGGTGATCACGACCAGCTCGACCGGCGAGGACGCGGCCCAGGCCATCAGGTCCGCCACGGACCGCTTCGTCGACTCCCTGCGCGGGTCGAACCGGGACCAGTCCCAGGTGTACTTCGTGTCGCACCGCGCGCAGGTCAGGTTGCACCGGGACAGGCGGATGAACAGGGCCGGGTGCCCGCAGCTCGGGCCCTCGCCCTGGAAGGTCGGTGTCTCGACGCCGAAGCATTCCGCGACGATCAGCCAGGACCCGGCGTCGCTCGCCGGCTGCTTGACCATGGTCGGCCCCAGCGCGGTCACTGCCCCTCCACATCGAACCGGGCCCAACTGCGCCCGGTCTCACGGACGCGGACGGCGACCAGGCAGCCGGGGATCGCCGGCTGGACGTTCTGGATGAACCAGCCAGCCAGGAACTGGGCCAGGCGCTCCGAGGTCGGCTCGAAGGGGAGGATCTCGTGAAGGTTGTGGTGGTCGAGCTCGGTGCCCACGAACTTCTTGAAGGGGGCGAGCGCGCCGAAGTCCGTGACGAAGCCGGGCTCCTCCAGGGAAGGAGCGGTGAGGATGACCTCGACCTCGTAGCTGTGCCCGTGCTGGCGGGAGCACTTGTGCTCGGGCGGCAGGCCGGGAAGCCGGTGACCCCCCTCGAAGTCGAATAACTTGCCGATGGTGAAGGTGCCGGGTGGCATCGGAACGGAGCTGAAGTCCATGTTTGTCCCCTTGGGAGTCGGTGACAGGGCGGCTTCGGCCGCCTGCCAGTGAAAGTGATTACGACGGCCGCCGTGTCCCACTGGCTCGGCGGCACCATCCCGATGCCACGGGCACGCCCGTTGATCTGCGAGGTATTGACGCGCCGCCTCGGCCAGCCCATCACCCCGGGCCGCTGCCGGGTGGAGGGCGGCGAGCGGCATCGCGTCGATGATCTGGGTGACGTCGCGCCTGGAGAGGATCGGCGCAGCTGCATGCTCCGAGGTGGTGTTGAAGGTCATTGCCTTTCCCCTGGCCTTTGCCGGCAATCTGTGCCGCTTCGAGCACACATCGCCATGTGCCGGGGAACAATGAAGTGGGCTGATTCATGGGTGATTCAAACGCTGAAGGAGCAGGCGGTGGACGCCGACGTCCGGAAAGCTATGCGCCAGGCCCGCCAGGGAAGTGGCCTGAAATGGGATAGGTTCGCCCACGAAGCCGGGTTCTCCCGATCGCACCTGCGTGCGGTTGAGAACGGCACCCGTGCCGTCACTGCGGACGTCGCCAGGGCCTACGACCGGGTGCTGGGAACCGGCGCCGCCTTCTCCGAGATGGTCGACGGTCCGCAGGCGGCGCCGTGGAACAGGCAGGGGACTCTTGAGGTCCTGAGCGATCAGGCCCGTGGATGTGGCGTGGACCGTCGCAGCTTCGTCATCACCTCAGGCGCGGCCCTGGCCGCCCTCCTTGGCCACTGGCGCACCACCGTCACCGGCCAGTCCGAGCCGTCGGCGGCTACGGCGGCGGTGCTGCGCGGCGGGCCGCCGTTCGGCACGTCGGCGCTGTTTGACCACATCGGCGACCGGCTGGAGCATCTGAGGCACCTGGACGACGAGCTCGGAAGCGGCCAGATGGCCCGCTTGGCCCGCAACGAGCTGGTGCTGCTGACCCAGCTGATCAACGCCGGAGGCCTGCCTGAGCACGCCGAGGCACGCGCGTTGTCGCTGGCGGCCGAGGCTGCGAGGCAGACGGCGTGGAGTCTGTTCGACTCCGACCGTCACGCGGCCGCTGAACGATACTTCGAGACTGCGTTGCGGGCGTCGGCGACGGCCGTTGACGTCACCGCCGGCGCGTACGCGATGTCGTTCCAGGCCGTTCAGCACTACACGGTCGGCGACCCCCGCGACGCGGTGAACCTGCTGACGTTCGCCGAGGAGTCCGTCGCGGGCAGGAGCACACCGCGGATGCGGGCCATGCTCGCGGCGAGGAAGGCCCGCGCCCTGTCCAAGACCGGAGACCGGCACGCCGTCACCCGCGCCCTGCACCACGCCCGCGAACTGCTCGAACGCGGCCCGCACGACGACGACCCGCCGGTCCTGTACTGGGTGACGCTCGCGGAGATCGAGATGATCGCCGGGTCGTCGGCGCTCGAGCTGCACGACCCGGCCGCCGCGTTGCACTTCTTCACCGCCGCCGCTGACGCGGACTACCCCGGAGATCAGCAGTTCCCGCGAAGCCACGCGATCTACCTGGCGCGGGCCGCCGAAGCGCACCTGGCGTTGCATGACCTCGACGCGGCCGTCACCTGCGCCCGGCACGCCGCGCGCTGCCTGAGCGCGGTGGATTCGGCGCGGTCGGACTCGGCCCTGTCGGGGCTGCGCAGGAAACTGGCGCCGCACTCGGCCAGCCGAACGGTCCGCGACTTCCTACAGGGCGGGTAGGTCGAAGATCTGGCGCAGGTCGCAGGCGACGTCGTCCTCGTCCAACGCGAACACCACCGTCATGCCGAGCCGCGCGGCGGCGGCCAGGTTGTCCTCGGTGTCGTCGACGAACACACACTGGTGCGGTCGGAGGCCGAGCTTGTCGGCGGTGATCTGGAAGATCCGAGGGTCGGGTTTGCGGATCCGATGGTCGGTGGAGAAAACCACCTCGTCGAAGTTGCCGCGCAGGTCCGACGCGGCGTACGGGTCGTACGGGGTTCGTCCCAGCGAGTTGGACAGGACCGCGGTCCTGATCCCGGCGGCGCGGGCCTGCTTGGCGACTTTGAGGACCTGGTGGGCGGTGTAGGCGTCGGCGAGGTACCGCGCCATCAGGTCGTCAGGCTGTACGCCGATCAGCTCGGCGAACCCGACGTTCCAGTCCCGCTGGCTGATCTGCCCGAGCTCCAGGGCGGCGAACAGGTCCTTGCCCGCCGGGTCGGCCCACGCCCGCAGGAACGTGCCCCTGGCCAGGTTCTCCCGGTCCTCGAAGTATCCGATGACCTCGACCATGTTGCTGGTCAGCACACCGAAGAAGTCCAGGATCAACCCGCGCGCCAAAGCCGTCACCAGATCACCGTCCGCATCGTCACGACACCCACGCTAGCCCGGCGAGCACGGGGCGACCTGATCACCGTCATGCACGTCACCGCATCATCGGGATCAGGGTCCCCGCTCCGCGTCGGCGTGCACACGGCACGGCACGGCACGGGGGACCCGTCTGCTCCCGCGCCGGGAGGGCGGGAGACTTCAGGGCGGAGCGGCCGGTAGCAGACAAGCCCGTCCCCGCGCCCCCGCATCGCGGGACTGCCGCGCCCAGATTGCTCATGATCACGCGGAAAGCCGACAAGACATGTTGCTCACCGCCAAGAATGCGCAGGCAGCCGACCCGCGATTGCTCGCAGGTTCGCGGGTCCTACACGCGCGCGGCGGCGGCTCGGGCGGGATGTCTGGAGGTGCCGCGGTGTATGGAGTGCGGTGCTCGCGCTGCCACACGGGAAACGCCCCAAGCTCCTCGCCATGTTCAGCCACCCATCGTGACATGATCGCCACCAGTGGTGGAATGGAGCCGCCAAGGCCGGTGAGGCCGTAGGTTACACCTGGCGGGGTGGTGGACAGCTGGACCTCCGCCCATGCCGGCTCCCGTCTTCTTCCCCCGGCGCGCGTCGCAGCGCCAAGCCCGCTTTGCCGCCCCCTTCCGATCGGTCACTACCCGTAAAATTTCTGTCACCAGATAAGGACTACTTGTATCCAATAGTAAGACGGCTGATGATTGGTTGGGAAAGTGAGGGTTATTCACGTCGCCATTTCGTGACCTATTCGTGATAATTGGCAGGGGGACGGCCCGCCGCCCGCCTCACCTCCTGCTACCTTCCCGCCGCCGCCCGGTGGACCGGGCCCGCGGCAATCCTCGACGGCGAGGACCGGTGGGACATCGCACGCCGTCTCCTGCACGATGACGCGCTCAGGCCCGAAGACCGCCTCGCCGGGCTCCTCGTCCTCCTCTACGCCCAGGGCGTCACGACGATCAGCCGCATGACCGCCAGCCAGGTCCAGGCCAGCGCCGACGGCACCGTCCGGCTCCAGGTCGGCCGGGTGCCCGTCCAGCTGCCAGAGCCGGCCGCCTCGATCGCCCTCACCGTCGCGGCCAACCGCAAGGGCCACGCCACCATCGGCGCCGCCAGGCCATCGCCCTGGCTGTTCCCCGGCGGGCAGCCCGGACAGCCGATCAGCGGCGCAAGGCTCACCAAGCGGCTCGACGCGCTCGGGATCAGCCCCCGCCAGGCCCGCGGCACGGCACTGTTCCAGCTCGCCGCCGAAGTTCCCGCCGCCATCCTCGCCCGCACCCTCGGCGTCAGCACCAGCGTCGCCGTCACCTGGCAGCGCCTGTCCGCCGGCGACTGGGCCGCCTACGCCGCCGACGTCAGCCGCCGGCCCCCTCAACAGTCCGTTCCGTCACGTCACGAAACGCCAGGCCAGCCG
>DATLTS010000051.1 GCA_035533475.1 Mycobacteriales bacterium
TCGCTGCCCGGACTGCAACCTGTTCAGCCGCCGGCTGGGAGACGGCGGCCATTGCCCCAACTGCGACGAGCCAGTGCTCGTCCAGGAGCTATTCAGCCCCATCCATCAAGCACCGTCACACACAGAGAACTTGACAGGCCCAACGAGATCCGAGACACCTTCAAGCTCCGTGACATGGTGATGGTCGGGGACCGCGGAATGATCACCACCGCCCGCATCTCCCAGTTGCGGGAACTCGGTGGGTTCGGCTGGGTCACCGCCCTACGCGCCCCCGCGATCGCCGCACTGGCCGCGGATGACGGGCCGTTGCAGATGACCCTGTTCGACCAGACCAACCTCGCCGAGATCACCCACCCCGACTACCCGGGGGAGCGGCTGATCGCCTGCCGCAACCCCGCGCTGGCAGACGAACGAGCCCGTAAACGCCTCGCCCTGCTCGACGCCACCGACGGTGAACTCACCACCATCGCCGCCGCCGTCGACGCCGAGCGGCTCGTCGGTGCCGGGAAGATCGGGATCCGGATCGGCCAGGTCATCGGCAAGTACAAGATGGCCAAGCACTACACCCTGACCATCACTGACAACACCTTCACCTTCGCTCGCGACCAAGCCGCAATCGACGCCGAGACCGCCCTCGACGGCATCTACGTGATCCGCACCAGCGTCGGTGCTGAGCAGATGACCGCCGGCCAGGTCGTGGCGACCTACAAGAGCCTCAGTCACGCCGAACGTGACTTCCGGTCGCTGAAGCGCATCGACCTGGACCTGCGCCCCATCCGGCACTACACCGAGACCCGGGTCCGGGCGCACGTGTTCCTCTGCACCCTCGCCGCCTACTTGGTCTGGCACCTACGCCAGACCCGGGCACCGCTGACGTTCACCGACGAGACCCGACCCGAACCGACCGACCCGGTCGCACCCGCGCGCCGCTCGGCCGCCGCGGACCGCAAGGCCGCGACCAAAACCACCAGCGACGACCTGCCCGTCCACGACTTCCCCAGCCTGCTCAACCACCTCGCGACCTGACCCGCGACCAGGTCCGGTTTCTCGCCGTCACCGACCAGCCCGTCGTCGAGCAACTCGCACTACCTACCCCCACCCAGCGACGCGCCTTCGAACTCCTCGACCGACCCATCCCGCTCAACCTCGCGTAGTCAGCACCCCCAGACCCGAACCGGCATAAGTCCAGGTCAGCGAGCTACAACCCACCCAAGATCACGAAACTTCGGGCTAGGCTGACGCAGGTCCAGCCGAGGAGTCAGGGTGCCGAAAGGAAACCGCAGACCGCGGCAGCATCCTGCCGCCCGTAGGAGCACGCAACCACGTAGCCGTGTTCGCCGAGTTCCGGCAACCGCCCCCAGGCCACGGGGCTGGGAGTCCACCTGGACATCCCTCGACAGACGGGATCTGTTCTACGCAGGTGCTGTATCCATTGCCGCTGCCGGCATCTGCCTGCCCGGCTTGAGATCATTTCCCGCACTCGGAGACGCCCCGGAGAGCGTGGCGGGCGTGGCAAGCCTGGGCATCCTGCACGCGCCAGGCTATCCGGCGTATGTGCTTCTCGGCAGGCTCGCGACACTGGTGATTCCTGCCGGTACTCTGGCGTTCCGCTTGGCCCTCTTCAGCTTGCTCTGCTCCGCGATCGCGGTTGGCGGGGTGGCGATCCTTGCCCGGTTGTCAGGGGCAGCCCGCTGGGCGAGCGTCATCGCGGCCGCGATCTTCGCTGTTGGCCCCAGCTTTCGGTTCTACTCGACCTTCGACAAATATGACGCACTCGCTTCGCTACTCCTGGTCGCCGCTCTCATCTCGCTCATGCTCTACGTTCGGGGGCCAACTGGCGGCCGTGCAGCTGCCGCCGGTGGCCTGCTCGGCCTTGGGCTATCTGCGTCGTGGCAGCTTACGGTGCTCCTAGGCCCCGCCATCTGTCTGATCTTGTTTGTCGGACGGCGGCGGATCCGTGTGTCACACGTCTTGGTTGGCGCCTCTGCGGGCCTCCTCCCGGTTGTCGCGTGCTATGGCTTCGTCCTCGTGCGAGCAGGGGCAAACCCACCGGTAAACTGGGGCTACGCTACGGACTTTGGACGCCTGGTTCACCTCGTGACTCTCCGGGACCTCGGTATCGGCGGTACGCCGGGTCAGGGTAAATCGACCGTCTCTCTAGGGGCGACGGCAGCACACGGCAAACTCCCCATCCTCGGTTCGAGCTTGGTCAGCTACTTCGTGGTCTTTGCTCGCGAGTTGGGGGTCTTTGGGCTTCTCCTCGGAGCGCTTGGCCTCACCCGTGGCCTGAGACGTAGAAGCTTGCCCGCAGCGGTCCTGTCCGTCGTGTTCCTGACGAATCTCTTCCTCGTGGCGCTTGTCGCCGGACCTGGATCCCACCATAAGTGGGCGATTGACCTCATCGAGGAAGGGTTCTTGTTCGGCAACCTCGTGCCATTGGCGGCTGGTGCCGGCTTGGCGCTCACGCAAGTGGACGAGATGCTGCGTCGGTATCGCCCAGCGTGGTTCCAGGCCCGGGGACATCTCGGGCCGGCCGCCCTAGCAACAGTTGCGCTCCTCGGGATCTTCCAAGGTCTCTTGGAAAGTAGCCATGCGGCGCAAGGGCCAGACTTGGAAGCCCGTTACGCATCCACGGTCTTCAGCGAGCTCCCTCGCGACGCCGTTCTCATCGTCGTCCCCTATGAACGATCAGCGCCCTTGCTTTACCGCCAGGTGGTTGCACATCAGCGACAGGACGTGCTTGTGCTCTATTTGGATGCTTTGGGGCAGTCGTGGTATCGTGCGGAACTCAGCGCTCGTCTTCACCGGCGCCTACCTGGCTACAAGGGCAATATCATCGCCTATGCCGATGCACTGACTAGGAGTCTCCAGTCGAGCCGTCCCGTCTACCTCGACGCGCCTACGACGGTGCTCCTGGGGTCGTCGTTGAGTACCCAGCCCGTCGGGCTTCTTTCCATTGTCACGTTCGCTCCGCGGCAGAACCGCGCGGAGTTGGCCATCGTGTCGAAGGTCGTGGACGCCGCTGAGCAAAGCGCCAATATCTACGATGCTGGCTGGGCACAGTGGCCGAACACGACCGTACGTGACAGCTATGCCTACGCGGAGCTTGCCCTAGCGAAGGCGTACTCGGATATTGGTGATGTTACCGATACCGCCATTCATCTGCGTGCACTTCTGCGAATCCAACCCGACAATGCTGTGGCGCGGGATGACTTGGCTCAGCTGGGGGCAGAGTGAAAGGGACCAAGCCGGTGACCCCTCGAGTCGCCCTATTGGGCGCAAGCCGCCTACCGGCTCTCCGAATACGTCAGAGGTAGCCCACAGACATCTTGAATCTCTCCCGACCGTTACCCGACTGACACCACGTTGTCCGAGTCCGCACTCTGCACTCTGCACTAGCCCACATACACCTGGTTGAGCTCACGACCAATGACAGGCCTCACCATGCCAGCTTCTCAGTAGCACCGTCCGCCCTCTTCACGCCTCGGCGGCCGCGGATGTCGTGTGCGGGCGTGCGCTAGCGAATCTGTTGGGCTGCTGTTGGACCAACGCTGCGTCGGCCCGACGGGTGTGGTGATCGAGCCGGTCACCGCTTCCGACGGCATCGGGCCCGCAAGGCGCTGAAGTCCAGTCGGGCGCCTTCGGCTAGCAGGCCGGCGCCCCAGCAGCCGAGGACGGCTACGACCCCGGGAAACAGTCTGACGGCCCGGGCCAATGAAGTCCGATCCCAGAGTGCGACCCGAGCGTAGAGTGAAATGATCCGGCCGAGGACGGCAAGTGGCGCCAGCGGGGTGTAGCGCACGAGTGGGCGCCACTTGTACCCCCCGCGCCGCCCCAGCCGCGCGGTGAACCGTCCGAATGAAGCCTGGTGGCGCGCTACCGCCAGCCAACCTGTCCGATTCTGATGAGAAACGATAGCTGTCGGGGCGAAGCGGAACCGACCGTGTGTGCGAGCGGCGACAGTGAACCACGTGTCCTCGCCACCACCGAGGTCCTCTGGGAACGGCCCCAGCTCGTCCCACAGCGTGCGGGGCACCAGCAGGTTGCATGTAGCTCCGTGCCACAGCGTGCGAGGCGGTCGCTGCGGATGCAGGTCGAGGAACTCAACAAGGTATTCGACCGTTCCAGCGGCACTACTCGGCGTCCCATTGACCACCGACCCGGCGATGCAGTCGGTTCCCTGCGAAGCCTGGGTTAGCTCTGCCAACCAGTCGCGTGAGACGAAAACGTCTGCGTCGGTGAACGCAAGGAGCCGTCCGCGGCTCACCTCGACGGCCCGGTTGCGCGCTTCGGCGGCGCGTAGCCGTGGAACGATGCGCAACACGCGCAGCCGCGGGTGACTCGGAAGGGTCGGCAACTCCGACTCGGCGTCGGCGCTGGCGCACACGATCACTTCGAATGGCTCGGCACCTCGCTGATCGAGCAGTCGCTCGACGCACGCCGACAGTGTCGCCATCCCGTAGGCAGGGATGATCACGGAGGTAATCGGGAGTTGATCGGCCGCCATCGAGGAACCCTACGTCAGCATGTGCCTGCCGTCCCTCTGCCCGCGAGGGTGCGGCTAGTCATGAGCTTGTCGCGCACCCCGGGTCCCCGCGCTTCACGCCAAGCTGGCCCGGTGGTCGGTCGACCCCCGTCGTCGCTGAGCCCGGATTCACTGGCTGAATGCGATGGTGGTGTTTGACGCCCGCGAAGACGGTGTGTCGGCGCTGCCGGTGTGATTGGGCGCGCCGGTTCGGCCGGTCTGCCGGCGTCTCCGGTCCTCGGGTAGTGGGGGCGGGTGGCGATGTTCAGCAGCGGGCGGCCAGCTCGGCGATCGCCGCAAGCGCTGAGCGTAACGATGCCGCCCATGGCCAGTTCTCGGGTGCTCTCCAGTGCTGGCGACGGGCAGAGTGCACCAGCCGCGCGGGCATTGGTGAACAGCCGCCGGCGCAGGGTGGGGGCGGTGGCCCGGTCCATCTCGGGGCCGGCGAGTGAGCCGACTGCGTGTCCGAGGTTGTGCGCCATTACGGCCAGGGCGAGCCAGGCGGCGTTGGCCATGAACGGCCCGACGGCAGGTGCGCGAGCCCGGCGCGCTTCAACTCGGCGATGGTCTGTTCGACGACGGCGTGACGGCGATGGTCGGCCGCGACCTCGACGAGTACGCCGACCCGGTCGGTGACGAACGCGCGGTTGTCGTAGGTCGCGAATAGCGCGAGCTGGCTGCCCGGTGTCGGGTGGCCCCGGCCCACGACCAGCCGCAGCGCGCGGGTGTGCCGGGTGCCGGCGAAGCAGGTGTAGGTGGTCTCGGCGACATCGGCGCCGGAGACTTTCGGGGTGGACAGCCAGTACGGGATCGGGGTCCACGCCGCATCCGGGATCGCGCCGATCGCCCGGCGGATGGCCGGGTTCTGCCGCACGGTCACCGGGAACCGCACGTCGAAAACGGGCCGCGGTGGCCAGGGTCGCCTTGGAGTAGGACGCCGAGTCGGCCCGCACCGTGAGCTGGCCGGTCACGCCAGCGTGGCGGATCCGGCTGATCGTCTCGGTGAGGAAACCCTTCGCGCAGCGAGCCGAGCCGGCCGACCCGCCACGCAGCCGGGCGAAGACCACGTCCCCGGTCTCGGCACAGGTCGCGAACAGTGGGTGGTAGCCGCGGACCTTCGTATAGCCGAAACCGACGCGATCGTCGAGTCCAGGTCCAGCGTCATCGGCACGGCCAGATCGGGCGGAGCCGGCTCCGGCGGCTCCGCAGCGGGCCAGCAACTCGCGGGAGACCGCGTCGAGCTGCCGCACGTTGCACCATTGGAACGCCCGCAGCCACGACCCGACCGTGGACGGGGCCCGGGTGTCGTCGAACAGCTCGCCGGTCGCGCCGGCCCGCAGCATCGACCCGATCACCGTGAGCGCTTTCGCGCCGCCGTTCCCGCCGTCGCGGGCCAGCCGCAGCCGGTCATCGAGCAGCTCGGCCAGCCCAAGTCGCTGGGCCAACGCGGCCGCTGGGAGCAGCCCCGCCGACGGCACCAGATTCGACTCGTCGCGGCTCGCCGACACTCGGGTCAGATCGTGAGATGCTCGCATCTATCAGGTGCCTTCTCGGCTCGCGGACTCTGTGGCGTAGACACCCACATCGTCCCAGCTCAGAGGGCATTTGATCTTCTTGCCGCGCCGCGCTTTGCTAACTCCAATCGGTGGATCAGGGTTAAGGAATGCCAATGCCGATCTCCCCTCCGCGACCGCGTTGCCGTGCGATGGTGAGCCCCTGGGTCCGGCGGATGACCCACCCCCGGCGCTCGACCTCGAATACTCTGCGGGATGGAGCCGGCCCCAACGACGACCAGCAGCGCGTCGCCGGTACCCACCTCGGCGACCCCTGGGACCTCTTCGGTGCGCACAGTGTCGCCCCGAGAGGTTCGCCGCCCTGGTCACCTCGGCAGCGCGCCGCGGGACGGCTTCGGTAGGCTGTCGGCCGACGCGCGGGTCCGGGGCCTCGGGAGGACGGCGATTGGCCATTCGGCCGGGCCGGCCGGGCCAGCGTGCGACGCCAAGTTCATCTCGCCGGGAGTTGCTATTTGTCCGCACGTGTTTGCCGCCGGTAGGGCTGCGACGGGAGATCCCTTGTTAGCGATCAATGTCGCGACCGCCCCCCACCCGGCTGGTCTGAGGTCATTACCTGACCTTGGTGCCGCCCCGCAAAGCGTCGCAGGGGTCGCCAGTCTGGATGAGCTGCTCGCGCCGGGCTACCCTGCGCGCGTCCCTATGCCCAAGGTGGTGGGCATGGCGCTGTCGGTCGCATCCGCGCCGTTCCGCCTCAAGCCACTCAGCCTTGTCGGTACCGCTCTGGCGGTTGCCGGAACACTGCTGATCGCCCGATTTGTGGTTGCCCTCGGCTGGGCGGCAGCCGTACTCGCCGTCGGCCTGTGGCCGCGGTTCTACGCGGAGTTGGCCAAACCCAACATACTGGCCAGGCTGTCGCGGCACCGGGGGGGAATCTCGCACCGGTTGGGATTGGGGCTTCCCTCCTTTCAGTCCAATGTGGTCATTTGCTCTGGCGCGGTGGCGAGGAGCGTCGGGCGTATCCGCCCAGTCTACCTCGACGGTGCCGCCACGGCGTTGTTGGGCAGCACGCTGAATACCGAGCCGGTGGGCCTGCTGTCTGTGATGACCTCGGAGGGCCACCCGACCGTGACGGCACTGTCCTCGGTGACCGCCACCCTGACCGCCGCCGAGCGGTCGGCGCAGTTGACCTCCAGGCTGTGGGACCGCTGGCCGAGCACTGTCGTCCGCGACGAATACGCATTCGCCGAGCTGGCGCTGGCCAAGGCCTACGACGACGCTGGCGACAAGCCCGACGTTGTCGCTCACTTGCGCGCGGTGTTGCGGATTCAGCCGAGCAACTCCACTGCCTTGCGGATCCTTTCGCAACTGGGCGCCGGGTGACCGAGCGGACCGGCGGTGAGCTCCCCCCCGTGCGCCTCACAGCCGCCGACCGCCGTCACAGCGTCCCCCCGGTCGTTAGCGTGGTCGTGGTAGCCGGTGGGCGTAACGACCTACTGGCGCGCTGTGTCGCGAGCCTGCGCCAGCAACGCGAGGCGCCAGCCTGGGAACTCATCCTCTGTGCGGATTCGACTGTGGCGCGGGGTCAGCGCGTGGACGGGATGTTCCGGACCGGGGACGTGACGCTCGTGCCAGGCCGAACCCCGGCGGGGCTGCGCAACCAGGTCCTGCACCGCGCCCGGGGAGAGCTGCTGCTCTTCCTCGACGACGACGCGACATTGCCCCCGGACTACCTGGCTCGACTCGCTGAGCTGGCCGGGTCGCACCCGGAGGCAGGCGTCTTCGGCGGCCCGAACGTGACCCCGTTCGGCAGTTCGAGGTTTGAGGTGACCCAGGGCGCGGTGCTCAGCTCGTTGGTGGGCGCCGGGCCGGTCCGACGCCGCTATGGGCCGCACCCGGCCACGGAGGCGGACGAGCGTTACTTCACTCTGTGCAACCTGGCGGTCCGTCGCGAGGTCATGACCCGGTTCGACGACGATCTCGTGTGCGCCGAAGAGAACGAATTGCTTGGGCGGCTGCGGGCGAGCGGGGTTCGGATGCGCTACGACCCGCAGCTCTCCAGCGGTCACCACCGGCGGCCCGATCGGCGGGGTTTCGCGGCGCAGATGTGGAAGTACGGGCGCGGACGTGGCCAGCTCGCGGTCCGCTCGCCGCGCACCCTGCGTCCGGCCCACCTGGCACCGAGTCTGGCAGTTGCCTATCTCGCCGCGGCGATAGTCGGGGGAGCCTTCGAGCCGCTGCTGCTGCTTCCGGTCGCCGGATACCTGGCTGCCCTGCTGGGCCAAGCTGCGTGGATCTCGCGCACCCTCGCCCGGCCCGGTGCAGCGCCGGAGGCGTTCGGCCTCCTGCTGGTGCTGCACGTCTGCTACGGGTGCGGTCTCTTCGCGGGCCTGGCAGAGCCGCGGCGGGGGCCTGCGCGGGGTGCGGGGCTCGCCGTCTTTCGGCTGCTGTGGGTTCTCGTGGTCCGGCAACTCAGGCTGCGGTCCAAGCGGGCGTTCATCGGGATCGTCTGGCCGGTGCTCGCCCCCCTGGTGTTGCTGGCGCTGTATGTGTTCGTCTTCCGAACCGTTTTCCACATCCCGATCCGCAACTACCCGGTATTCCTCTTCGCCGGCCTGCTGCCGTGGACTTTCCTCGCCCAGTCTCTGGGCGCGGCGGTGATCTCGCTGTCCACCGAACCGGAACTGATCCGGCGCGCCCGGTTTCCCTACGTGCTGCTCCCGATGGCGAGCGTCACGGCGACGTTCATGTACTTCGTCGCGACCGTCACCGGGTTCGTCGTGTACCTCGCCGCTCGTGGCGAGCTGGTGTGGTCCGTCCTGCCCGGGCTGCTGCTGCCGCTGACCGCGCTTTACGTATTCGTCGGTGCATTGTCGACGGCACTCGGCCTCATCGACGTCTACAACCGTGATCTCAGGCAGGTCCTCGGCAATCTGCTGACGATCTGGTTCTTTCTCGTTCCGATCGTCTACACCCAGCGGGCATTGACCAGTCGTCTGCTGGTGTTCCGTTCGGTCGACCCGGTTAACCTGATCGTGGGCGAGTTCCGCGACGTGCTGTATTACGGTCAGCTGTCTCGGCCGGCGCACGACATCGAACTCATCGGCATCTGCTTTGGCTTCGCGCTGATCGTGCTCCGGGTCGGCGCCGGCTTGTCCGACCGGCTACCCAAGGACGTCTAAGACATGTCGGTCCGGCTCGAGGATGTTTGGGTCGATTACCGTCCCCGGCGGGGTCGGCACCGCGACGCGCGCCGGTGGGCACTACGGGGCGTCAACCTCGCCCTTTCGCCCGGATGTCGCGTCGGCGTCATCGGGGGCAATGGCGCCGGTAAGACCACGCTGCTGCGGACCGTCACCGGAGTGTACCGGCCGACCCGGGGGGTGGCCCGGATTTCCGGGCGGGCCGCCGGGATTTGCGATCTCGGACTCGGCGTGCAGCGAGACCTGTCCGGCCTCGAATGTCTCGCCGTCTGGGCCGCCGTCGACGGCATGTCCGCAGCCCGCTGGCGACGCCAACGGGCGGAAATTGTCGACGCCACGTGTCTGACGACGGACGTCCTCGAACAGTCGGTGTACACCTACTCGCTGGGGATGACCCTGCGTTTGCAACTCGCCCTCGCCTTGGTGAACCGTCCGGCGGTGCTGGCGGTCGACGAGGTGCTGTCCGCCGCGGACGCCGGCTATCGCGACCAGGCGCTGGATCAGCTCACCGCGCTGGCGGTCGAGGGCACCGCCGTTGTCTTTGCTTCGCACGATCTTGGCCTCATCGCCGCGAACACCGACGAGGTGACCGTCCTCCGAGATGGGGCCGTCGACTTCGTCGGCCCCCCCGGCGATGCGCTCGCCCGGTACCCGCCGCCATAACCGGAGGCGGCCGTAACTGACCGACGGGCCGACCATCGGTCGGCGATAGGTGCCAGCCCCGGGTCGCGCCGCGGGCCCGCGCATCGATCGGCGGCGAGCGGTTCGTATCCTGGGCCAATGACCGGCCCGAGCGCGCTGAGTCGCGCTGGAGCGAGGCTCCCCCCACGGTGGCGCGCGGCTGCGCGCGGGCGGGTTACCCGCCTTGTGCAGACCCTGGCCGAGGAATTGGATATCGAGCCGGCGGCCCAGGTGCGGTCCGGCCTGCTCGAGCCGATCTTGGTTCGCATGCCATCGGGCCGAGTAGGAAGCACCCTGGTCATGCAGCTTCTGGGCAGTTCCCCGGACATATTCTTCGACAAGGTGTATCCCTTCGAGGACCGTTGCTTGGCCAACCTCCTGTACTACCTTTCCCCGCTTCGCGCGCCGTTGCCACCGCGAACCACGTGGTGGACGGAAGCTCCGGACCGGGTCGTGTGGATCGACCCCGCGGAGTTTGGCTTCGATCCGCAGGGGCAGCCGCTGAACTACGAGAACCTCGGAGTGGATCGCGCCGATGTGCATCTGGGTGCGGTCCGGGGGGTATGGCAGGCGTTCTCAGCCGCAGCCGAGCGGGCGTCCGGACGGCCGTTGCGCTACTACGCCGAGAAGTATTCCGGGTACGCCGAGGTGCTGGTCGAGGCCGGCATCCCGTTCCGGGTGCTCGACATAGTGCGCGACCCACGGGACATATGGGCGTCCATCCAGGCGTTCGACGCCAAGCGCGGCTACTACGGCTTCGGCCGGCGTGAGGGTCAGTCCGACGAGGACTACCTACGCGCCTACGCCCGCTCCATCCGACTTCGGCTGGACGAGCTGGCCGCGCCCGTACCGGGCCTGCCCGCAGTCCTGCTCCGCTATGAGGATTTGATTGCGGACCTCGCGGGGGAGACCCATCGGGTCGGCCGCTGGCTCGGGCTGCCACTCGACCCCGGCGTCGTTGACGTCAATCTGGACAGTCTCCGCCACCACCTGACCACCGAAACCGCTGCCGATTCTGTGGGCCGTTGGCGCCGTGACCTTGCCCCGGCCGTCGTGGACTTCCTCGAGAGTGAACTCGGCGCTCATCTTGACCGGCTCGGCTACCTCCGAGCCGGCGGTACACCGAAGGAACCAGAACAGCCCGTCGGGGCCGGCCCTGCCGACGGTCATTCGCGTTGACGGGGGAGCCAGGCGCGTCTCGTCCCTATCCGAGTTGCGCCCGGTGACCCGAAGTCGCGATGCCGCTGAGCGTCGAACGCCTTGATTCGCACGGAGGCCTGCCCTCACGACGGGACAGTGATCCGTTTCCTCGAGGGCCGGGGAACCACGTGGCGCTTCGTCGTGCCTAGCGTCGCCACCCGGCTACCGCCCAACCGCCGGCCCATCCCCCTGAGGGCGCCACCGAGGATAGGGGCCACGAAGGTCGTCCACAGATCCACGGCGTCGCCGGCGCGCAAGCTGAGCAATTCGTAGGCGGGTCGCACGGTGAGGATGCCTCCGACTCGCTCGTACCCGGTGGCGTCCATCTCGCGTCCGGCGATGGCCTCTATCAGGGCGATGTCGCCAGCTTCAAGGCCCGATCGCCAGGTGCGAAGGTCTTGGCGGGGCGGCCCGGTTGCGGACATGTGGTGGCGGTCGGGGAGTAGGTCGCGCTGCCGCCCGTAGTCGAGCATCGTCGGGGAGTATTCAAGTCGGGCATGTTCACAGACCCGACGCAGTTCCACTTCCGGGTCGGCCACCAATCGTTCGTAGCGCACCTCGAGCACCCGGGGTCCAAAGCGATCCAGCGCAGTTAGCCCGGCGCGGATCGCGCGGGCCCAATCGGCAGCCTCCCCGGCGATACCCCGGCGCTTCCAGGGCTGCAGCGCCCCGGACATGCACACCGCTCGCGGGTCGCGGATGACGTGCACGAACCTGCTTGACGGAAACTGGCTTGCGAGCCAAGAGAAGTGTTGGACGTGCAACGGGGTCTTGTCCGCGCTCCGTGACTTGCCCTTCGAGGCGGCGTATGCGGCGAAAAGCAAACGGAGCAAGTCGGCATACCAGATTGGTTTGTTGGCCGCGAGGAGTTCCTCGACGAAGGAGACGTCGAGGCGCCACTGGGTAAAAAAGCGGTTCCTTTGGATCAGCTGCCAAGCGATCCAAGGGTCGTCAACAGCATCGATCGACCGGAGCTGGTTGTACACGTTGTAGATGAAGTAACTCTCCCCGGGAACCGCCAATTTGGGGTGCGCCGTCAGTAGGTTGCGAAGCAACGTGGTGCCGGAGCGTCCGGCGCCCCCGATGAACAGCACTGGATCCAGCGTCGGGCGCAGCTCGATGGCTCCATTCATCGAGCGCTGACCGATTCGTCGTCCAGCAGCGCGAAGATGGGTTCCGGCCATGTTCGGGGGTGCCGGAAGATGTCCTGCACTGTGACCTGGAGAGCGGGCCCGGGGTGGGCCACGCTCTTCGTCCCCACGGTTAGCACCGGCACCGAGCCGAGCCGGGGCAGGATCGCGTCGAGGCTGTCTTCCCCGAGCGCGATCGCGAACCGCTTTCGGCCGTGAAGCCATGCTTCGATACCCAGCAGGTGAAGATATGCCTCCCCCCACGTGGCGGGCCTCTCTCGCTCAAGGCGAACAGCCGCTAACCGAGGCTCGATACCCCACCCCCTCCGGCGGGCCAGTCGAGTGACGGCGAGTGACCAGGGGGCCGGCTCGGCCCAGTGTCGCGCGGCATGGGCGTCGACACCGACCGGAGCGGCCGAGACATCGGCCAGTCGTAGAGCGGTGAGCACCAGGGCGAATAACCAGCGGTTGGCGCCGGTGACGACCAAGCCCGGGCTAGTCGGAGGCGGCGTTGCGATGCTCTGTGCGTCGCCGTCGGGAGGCAACACCAGCGGGGGCCTGGATCGCAGCCCGAGGAGCAGGTCGATCCAGGCCCGGAACATACCGGCGGCGGCGGCCACCCACACCATGCTGGGAAGGACCGCCGAGGCCAGCGCTCCAGCCGGTTTGGGCGCGTTCTCACCTTGTCGCGCCAGGAGGGCGGGACGGAGCAGCACCCTCATCGGGAGGGCCGTCAGTTCGCTCCGCAGCCGGCTGCGGCTGCCACGGACAACGGCATCATGAAAGGCAAATCGCCGATACCGCGCCCGCATTGCCAGCTCGGCCCGACCGGCGGCGCCAACTGCCGCCACGATATCGCGCACCCTCGCCTCGGTGGACAGGATCACCGGGGCATCGGGTAGTTGTGTCAGTCGGTGGCCGGCCAGGTGCGCACGAAAACACCAATCCATGCCGTTTTGGTCCGGGAGCTGTTCATCGAAGCCCCGCAGCTCCTCGAAGATCGACCGCAAGACGGCCAGATTGACATTCGGGGACCAGGGTAGAAAACCGTTTCGTCCGGTCGGATCAGGACCGCACCAGGACGCGACCAGCGACGACAATGAGGCGGCAGTTGCGGAAGACCCGACGTCTCCGGCGACGATGACGGCGCCACGTTCGAAGGCAGCGGTGAGCGCGGCCAACCATCCGGCGGCCGGGCGGGCCGGCTGACCCAGAAACACCAGTCGTTCTCCGCGGGCCTCGCGCGCGCCAAGGTTGAGGCTGGCCGCTCGGCCACGCCAGCCCGCGGTTTCGACTACCCGCATGTCCTGCCGTCCGGCCTCGCCGGCCGGCGCCGTCGGTATCTCGCCCACGACTACGATCAACTCGTCGCGCGGCCCCAGTTGCTTCGCCAATGCCGCCGTGCAACCCTCGAGGTCCCCCCAAGTGGGGGAAGTCACGATCACACTCAAGGAGACTGGCACGGCCGGTATGCTACTTGCGCGCAGCTGACTGCAAGGGGTGCGATGCGGCTTCTCCTCACTGAGGACCGCCCCGCGCCGACTGGGGGCGGCGCCATATGCGGGCTGGAGTTCGGAGCCGGCTTGGCTGATCGTGGACATGTGCTGGACCTGCTCTACACCGAGCCGGGTGAGTTCTTGACCGACTACGAACGGTGGTGCCGATCTGTCCGTCGAGTCGGCAGCTATCGAATTCAGCCGCGAGCCCCGTTCTCGACTTCGCTCGGCTTCGCTACAACCGTCGCTGCCGGACTCCGCCTTCGCAGCGATGTTGTGTACCTGCATCGGTACCGTCACATCTTGTATGGCTCCGTTCTGGCTCGAGCCAAACGAATCCCTCTGGTGTGTCATCTGCATGCCCCGCTACCCCGGCGTTTCGACGGACACTCGATTGCGGGTTTGCCCTCGGCGACCCGTTTCATCGCTGTCTCCGAGCACGTCAAGCGGGTCTGGGGGGAGGCTGGTCTCGTGGCGGACCGAATCGACGTCGTCTACAACGGTGTCGATCCAGCGCACTACCTGCCGCCCGATGGATCGGACACGCTAGAACGGCGCCGCGGTCGGCTCGGCCTGGTCGACGTTAGGGCCGACGATCTGGTGGTCGCCTACTGCGGACGGCTCGACCGCGAGAAGGGCCTCGAAGTTCTCATCGGCGCCGTCAACCTTCTCCCACACATGCGGATACACCTAGTGATCATCGGCGGCCCTACGTGGCATCCGACCCCGGAAGCGGCAGACCGTTATGTCGGCGAGCTTCGGCGCGGGGCGCCGAGCGCCAGGTTTCTGGGGCGCCATCTCGACGTCGTACCGCTGCTCCAGGCAGTCGACGTCCTCGTGCTCCCAAGTGTCAACGAAGAACCATTCGGCCGGGTGCTCATCGAGGCGATGTCATGTGGTGTTCCCGCGCTGGGTTCCCGAACTGGTGGAATCCCAGAGGTGCTCTCGGGTGAGTTCTCCCGGTGGCTGTTCCGACCGGGAGACATGGGGGAACTCGCACAGAAACTCTCGGTTCTGAACGGTTGGCGAACCCGGTGGCCCCGACTCGCAGGGGCCTGCCGGACCCATGTGGACAGCCACTTCACGCTAACGCGAACGCTAGATGGGATCGAAGCAACCCTGGGTTCGGCGACATCGACGCCGGGCTCGCTTCGCCGCGGTGCGTCGCATTCGCGACTCGCCCGTTGGGGAAGGGGTCTCGGCCCGCGTAGTCGCGCCCGTGACCGATGACGACGACCGTCTCGATGGCAGGGTTGAGACGCGCCGGGAGCCGGTCCTGGGGCTCGACTTCCCGGGACCTAGATCGCCCTCGGTCTGGAGCGCCATTTCGCATTTCGGCTCGACGGCGAGGGACGCCGAGGTTTGGCCCGCCCAGGTGTCAGGTATCTGCTCGCTGGGGGTGCCGCTGGTCGCTCAGGAAGAGTCGCACCCGCGGCGGCAGGTCCGCGAGCCAGCGGCTCCGGGCCGCCAGCCGGAGCGCTACGGCGGGGCGCCGAGTGTCGTAGCCGAGCTGTTGCAACATCGGCCAGCAGGCGGCCTCGACCTGGGCAGCCACCGAGGACGGGAGCCCGTCGCTCCAGGAACGGAGCCGTGCGGTCGGGGGCTCTGCGATGTGCGACAGGTGCGGGGGCAGGGGCTCAGCGCTGCTCAGCCCCATGCGGCCTCTGGAGCGGGTGGGGTACGCGAGCATCGCCGGGTCGTAGGACTCGCCGAGGAAGGCGCATACGCTGCCAAGCTCGGCCTGCGGGTCGGCGATCAGCCGTTCGAGGCGAAGCTCGAGGTATCGGTCGGGTCCGAGCCGGGTCCCGGCCTCCCGGCCGACCCGGACGTAGCGTCGCCACCAGAACGCTGCCGACACTGGGCTTCCCGGCCACCAGTCGCGTTCCGAGACCGATACGGCGACCTCGCGCCCGTCGCGAACGACGTGGATGAACTGCGCATCGGGAAAGAGCTGGGCCAGCTCAGGCAAGAAGTGGACGTAGCCAGGCGTCTTGTCGCCCCATCGCGGCTTCCCGTACGCCGAGGCGTACGCGTCGAATACGGCCCGGACCACGTCGGGATAGCTGGCGGCTCGGGCTCGAGTCACAAACGCTCGAGCATCGTCGGGATCGAGATCCCAGGCGCGGAACCGGGTATGCGCGAGGATGCGCTCCAACGCCAGTTCCGGTCGATGCATCAGCCGGAGCCGTCGGTAGGCGAGCCGGACGATGAAGTGCGATTCCGGGGGGATCGCCAGGCGCGGATGACTGTCGAGCATCAGCCGGGTCAGCGTGGTCCCGGACCTCGGCGCCCCGACGACGAAGAAGGGAGTCGTCCTCCCTGTTGATCCGCTCACGCCCCGGAGGGGCCCAATGCTGCCCCGGACTCAGCCCGGGCCCGCTGTCGCCTGGTCAGCAGCCGGAAAAGCACGCGGTTGCCCAAGCTCTCCACCGGAAACAGTGTGACGGCGAGGAGGGCGATCGCGAGGCGCTCGCCCACCAGCCTGATCACCGCGCGGGGGAGCCATTCATACGACAGCGACCGGTGGTACCGGACCCAGATGCGATGGTCGTACCGGGAGCGGAACCCCCACTTCGCGGCGAAGTGCCGCCCATCCGCCACGTTCCACGCTTCGCTCCAGCGCCACATGAAGAACGGGAGATCGGTCCGGGTCACCGGCGGCGGCTGAAGGTAGCTGACCACGGCCGAGGGCTCCGACCAGATCTCGGCCCCCGCGCGGGCGGCCGAAAGGCACAGGTCGACGTGGTCGAGCGAGCTCCGGAACCCCTCGTCCAGGCCGCCGATCGAGCGCACCAAGGCACTCGACACGAGCATGCAGTGGAACTCGACGTGCTCGCACCGGTAGCGGTCGCGGGGCAGGTCCGGATCTTCCAGCGGCCGTCCCTCGTTCTGCAGGCGGTACATGTAGCTTCGGCGCCCGGCTCTTCCGGTGCTGCGGAACAGGCCGCTCGTCGTGTGCACCCGGTGGCCCTCCCGCCGGGTGTGGATCCCGTAGAGCGGACCAACCACATCGGCGCCGGTCTCCTCGGCGCAGGCGACGAGCCGTTCGAGCCAGCCGGGAAACGCGATCACATCGTTGTCAAGAAAGCACACATGGCTGCTTCTCACCATGCCGAGCGCCAGATTGCGGGCCTCGTTCTGGGTGAGGAAATGCTCGCGGCGCAGGTGCCGAAAACCGTAGACGGCCGACCGCTCCGCCAAGAAGTTGCGGATCGGAAGCGGTGATCCGCCGTCGACGTAGATGAACTCGAACGGCATGACGGTGTTCTCGTAGACGCTGTCCAACGAGGCTTGCGTCGGGCTGAACCGCTCCCGCTGGGTCATCACGATCGTGACCGTCGGCGATGGGGCAGCGTTGGCGTCGCGCGATGGCGTCACCGGGCAAATGTAGTCAACCCTGGGTCGCCTCAGCATTCGTGAGCGGCCTGGGTGCAAAGGGCGGCCGGGGGGGAGAGTCCGGTGCGGAGCGCTCCCGCCGGAGCCGGGAAAGAAGACTCTGTCCCGGCGGCGGCAGGAACACGGCTACCGGTGCGGAAGAATGTCCACGGATAGAGTGAAACCGGTCATCGGCGAGCGGGAGGACGACACCATGGGGCGACACGCACTGGTCTGGCGGCGGCTGGCGGCTCTCGCGGCGACGACCACTATCGTCGCCGCCCCGCTGGCCGCGCTGTCGACCCCGGCGACCGCGGCGTCCGCGCCCACGGTGACCGCGGTGACGCCGGATTCCGGCCCGATCGCCGGCGGCACCCAGATCACCGTGACCGGCACCGGGTTCACCGGCGCCACCGAGGTGGACTTCGACGGGCCGAGCAGCATTCCCGGGGCCAGCTCGTTCGACTGCCAGCAGCAGCAGATGGCTTCGAGCCTGCAGAAGCCCGACTGCTCCTACCTCGTCCCGGAGATCGTCTCCGACACCACGCTGGTCGTGAACGCGCCAAAGTCCCCGAACGGGACGCAGCAGATCGTGGACATCGTGGTCTGGGACGGCTCACCCCCCTCAGGTTCCAGCTCCTCCACATCCACCGCCGACCAATTCGCCTACCTCGCCGGGCAGGTCACCGTCACCGGGGTCAACGACACCACCACGAAAAACGCCTCCACCAGCAGCGCCCCGGCCTCCGGCGCGGCCGGGGACACGGTCACGATCACCGGCACCGACCTCACCGTAGGCGGTACCCCGAACGTCTACTTCGGCACCTCGCAGGCGAAGACTGTGACCGCCAACCCTGACGGCACGCTGACCGTCAACCCCGTGCCGGCGGTCGCCAACAGCAACAGCCTGGTCGACGTCCGGGTGCAGGTGCCCCCGGTGGCGACCACCGGAGAGTTCGCCGATCAGGGCGGCGGGATCAGCCCGGCCACCTCCGACGACACCGACAAGTTCGCCTACCAGCCGACCTGCACGCCGGCCGCCAGCGGCAGCGCGCCGTCGGTCGTCGGGCTGAACCCGACCGGGGGCCCACCCAACGCCAGCGAGAACGTGGCCGTCATCGGAACGGGCTTCACCGGGGCCACCGCCGTGAACTTCGGCAGCACCTCGGCGAAGTTCACCTTCGTCAGCGACTGCGAGGTCATCGCCGTCGACCCGACGCCGGGTTCCGGAACCCCGGACGTGACGGTCGCCACGTCCAGCGGCACCAGCGGCACCTCCTCGGCGAGCAAGTTCACCTACGGGGCCACCCCGCTCGCGGTGAGCAGCGTGACGCCGAGCGCGGTTCCGGCCAGCGGTGGCAGCAGCCTGACGGTCGACGGCACCGGCTTCGATTCCAGCAGCGTCGTGGTCATCGACGGGGTGCCGATGGGCGGAACGCCGAGCAGCAACGGCAATCAGATCCGGGTCTCGACCTTGTCGGCGCTTCCCCCCGGCAGCTACGACGTGCAGGTGGAGGACGGCACCGGCGCGACCAGCCCGGCGAGCAGCGCCGACAAGGTCGCCTTCGCCGGCCTGCCGATCGTGTCCGGGGTGTCCCCGAACAGCGGCCCGCTCGTCGGCGGGACGGTGGTCACGGTCAGCGGCAGCCAGTTCGACGGGGTGTCCGCCGTCAAGTTCTGCAGCCAGCCCTCGCCCCCGGCCAGCGCGGTCTGCACTGCCGGCACGCACGAGACCACGACCTCGCCGACCTCGCTGACGATCGCCTCCCCGGCGGAGACGAGCGTCGGCGTCTACGACATCGAGGTTACCGCCGCCGGCGGCACCAGCACGGCGGTCACCCAGGACCAGTTCGCCTACCTCGCACCCGGGGCGGCGACGGTGACCAGCGTCACGCCGAACTACGGACCGAACTCCGGTGGCACCCCGGTGGCGATCATCGGGACCGGGTTCACCGGGACCACCGGCGCTGGCGGCGTGACGTTCTGCAACCAGCAGGCCTCTCCGCTGTGCCAGAACGCCACGAGCTACAAGGTGAAGAGCGACACCGAGATCGACGCGGTGGCGCCGCAGGACCCGTCCGGCACGGTCAGCCCGCCGGACACGGTCAACATCATCGTGACCAATCCGGGCGGCGCCAGCACAGCCACCAAGGCCGACCAGTTCACCTACCAGGCCCCGCAGGGCTACGAGGCGCTCCCGCCGAACCGGATCCTCGACACCCGCAGCACCACGAACAACCAGGGCATCCCGCATCCGGTGCCGGCCGGCACGCCTGAGGCCGTCACCGTCGCCGGGACCACCGGCGTGCCTTCGAGCGGGGTCACCGCGGTCGCGCTCAACATCACCGCGGTCAACCCCTCCGGGATCGGAAACCTGAGGGTCTACCCGAACGGGGCCAGCACGCCGAACGCCTCCGCCCTGAACTACGTAGCCCACAAGGCGGTCGCGAACTTCGACACGGTGCAGCTTCCGTCCAACGGAAAGATCGACATCTACTCCGACGGCGCCAGCGTCGACGTGCTCATCGACGTGGTGGGCTACTACACCAGCACCTCCGGGTACACGGCGCAGGCGCCGGCCCGCATCGTGGACACCCGCAACGGCATCGGATCCCCGAAGCCGACCGGGCCGCTGGCCGCCGGCCATGTCGACGCCTTCGCGGTGGCCGGCCAGGGCGGGGTCCCGGCGACCGGGGCCACGGCGGTGGCGATGACCGTCACCGCGGTGGCGCCCAACGCCGTCGGGAACCTGCGGGTCTTCCCGGACCAGGGCACCGCCACCCCGAAGATCCCGACCACCTCCAACATCAACTACATCGTCGGCCAGACCACCGCAGCCTTCGTGATCATGCAGGTCCCGTCCAACGGGAAGATCGACTTCTACAGCGACAACGCCACGATCGCGCTCGACGTGGACGTGGTCGGGTACTTCAGCGGATCGGCGGCGAAGGTGGTCACCCAGACCCCGGTGCGGATCTTCGACTCGCGGCCGAGCCCGATCGCCGCGAACACGGTGGTCCCGGTCACGGTCGCCGGCAAGGGCAACGTGCCCGCCAACGCCGAGTCGGTGCTGCTCCAGGTGACCTCCATCGGGCCGTCCACCGGCGTCGGGAACCTCCGGGTGTTCCCCGGTGACCAGAGCACGGCACCCACCGTGTCGACGATCAACTACAACGGCGGTGCGGCGATCGCCAACTTCGTGCTCGTCCGGCTGGCTAGCAACGGGACGGTGAACTTCTACAGCGACGGCTCAAAGGTCAACATCGCGGTCGACGTCGCCGGGTGGTTCCCCAACGGCAGCTAGCGGCAGCCGGCGGTAGCTGGCGGTCCGGGCCACCCGCCGGCGGGCGATGCCCCCGCCGGCCAGGGCCGCCAGGCCGGCGACGAACGCCCCGAGCGCCCACTGCTGCCCGGGCGGGCCGTAGGTGAACGCCACCCGAGACCGCCCCGCGGGCACGGCCACGTCCTGGAACACGCCGGCGGCGCGCACCGGCTCGACCCGCCCGTCCACGCTGGCCGACCAGCCCGGCATCCACAGCTCGCGGCGCAGCAGAACCGACGGGCGGGCGCAGTCGACGGCAGCGGCGGTCCGGGCGGTCGCGGTGACCGTGCATCCGGCGGCGGACAGGTACGGGTCGGTGGGGGTGAGCCGGTAGATGTCCGCCTGCGGATCCCGGTAGACCAGGTGCAGCGATGCGGTCCCGACCCGCGCCGGCAGCCCGATCCCGGCCCCGACCAGCACGTAGCCGACCGCCGCCGCCTGGTAGCCGGGCAGGTGGGTGAGGAACTCGGTCACCGGCCCGGGGGCGCCCGCCCGGCGGCCGGCGTCGGCGCCGACGAACACGATCGGATTCGCGCCCGGGTCCAGCCGGTGGGTGACGAAGCGGGCGAACGCGGCCGGCACCGGCAGGTCGTTGACGTCGAGCTGGGCGATCCCGAAGTAGCTGCCGTAGTCCGGCTGGAGCACGTTGCCGAGAGTGAACACCCGCCCCACGCCCAGGTGCCGCGCCAGGTAGGCGACCGGCCCCAGGTCGAGCCGGCCGCCCCGCGGGGCGGACAGCTGCGGGAACAGCACCATCGCCGCCGCGTCGACCGTGACGATCGCCACCGCGGCGGCGGCCCCCGCCCGGACCGGGAGGGCGAGCAGGACCAGGCCGACCGCGCCCGCCGCCACCAACCCCCAGATCAGCGCCCCGGCGGTGTACGCGCCGGCGTGATCGGCGGGAGCGACGCCGCTGGTCACGTGGCCGGCTTCGAGGCCGAGCAGTCCGACCAGGAGCAGCGTCCCGCCCGCCGCGCCGACCAGCCACCGCCGGGAGACCGCGCGGGTCACCAGGTCGTCGAGCGCGAAGGCGGCGAGCACCGCGGCGACGAAGACCCAGGCCGCGCTGCCGTAGCGGTACACCGCGATGTAGCGCAGGCCGGGCACGGCGTCGACCAGGGGCCAGACCCCGGGCACGCCGAACGTCCGGCCGATCAACGCGAGCGACAGCACGGCCAGGGCGACCCGCAGCCCCCGCCGGCGCCGCCCGACCAGCCCGACCAGCGCGAGGACCACGACCGAGGTGGTGAGCCATCCGCCGCCGGCCCACGCGGTCACCGTCAGCCGGGGACCCTGAAACGCCTGGATCGGCCCGTAGACGAACGGCAGCAGGGTCGGCGGGCCCTGCGCCCCGCCCAGCGCGATGTCGGAGAACGCGCCGGTGTGCGCGCCGACGTCGGCGCGGCTCAGGTACTCCAGGAACGGCACGAGCACCGGCGCGGACAGCGCCACCCCGGCGGCGGCCGCCCCGGAGAGCCGACCGGCCAGCCGCAGCCGCCGGCCCGGCTCGGCCACCGCCACGCACCAGCCGGCCCACACCACGACGACGAGCGCGTCCAGGTAGGCGGTCTCCGGGAACCCGGCGTAAACCGACCCGGCCAGCGCCAGCGCGAGCAGCCCGGCGCCGCCGGGCCGGCGCTCGGCGTGCCGGTCGGCGAGGCGCTGCACGGCCAGCACCGCGAGCGGCAGGAACGGCACCGGGTTCCCCGGCGCGTGGTCGAAGAAGCCCAGCACGCCGTTGAGCCCGAACGCCATCCCGCCGAGCAGCGCCGCGGCCCGGCCCAGCCGCAGCCGGCGCAGCAGCGCGTAGGCGGCGAGCCCCGACCCGATCTGGAGCAGCAGGTGGAACGGCAGCTGCCCCCACGGGGCCGCGAGCAGCGCCGCCGGGGGGAACAGGGCCCCGGACTGCAGCTCGGCGGCGAGCGGCGCCCCTAGCCCCTCGTAGGGGTTCCACCAGGGCAGCGTGCCGCCGAGCCAGTCCAGGGCCGCCCGGTGCCCGAGCGCCTGCGCGGTGAAACCGTCGTTCGGATCGGCCGAGGGCGACCCCGGCAGCAGCTGGGTGGTGCCGGACGCGAGCCCGCTGCGGGCCCAGCGCGGGTCGGCGTGCGCGAGCCCGAGCAGGTAGACGGCGCTCGCCAGTACGACGGCCGCGACGATGCCCACCATCGGACCGACATCCGACGACCCGAGCCGGTGCCGGCGGGCCTCGGCCACAGAGACTCCCCGTCGGACGACCTGGCGCGGCCGCCCCGCCGCGGGACGGTTGCCGGGTAGACTACCGGGCGCTGCGGCCGGGCCGGTCGACGGCGAACCTACCCGCGAAGAGCAGGTCCGTGACCTCGTCCAGCGCCTCCGACGGTGACGCCGCGCGTTACCACGTCACCGGGGAGATCGACCCGCGGTCCTCGCACGGCACGATGCTGCGGCTGATCTGGTCCGGCGCCCGGGTGCTCGACGTCGGCTGCGCGAGCGGGTTCCTCGCCCGGGAGCTGGTCCGCCGCGGCTGCCAGGTGGTCGGCATCGAGTACGACCCCGAGCTGGCGGCGCTGGCCCGGGAGCACTGCGAGGAGGTCATCGAGGCCGACCTGGAGACGATCGACCTCAAGGAGCGGCTGGGGGACCGCCGCTTCGACGTGGTCGTCTGCGGCGACATCCTGGAACACCTGCGGGCCCCCGAGCAGCTGCTGGACGCGCTGCGGCACGCGCTCAACCCCGGCGGCCACCTGGTGGTCTCGGTGCCGAACATCGCGCACGGCAGCGTCCGGTTGGCCCTGCTCACCGGCAAGTTCGACTACACCGACACCGGCCTGCTGGACCGCACCCACGTGCGCTTCTACACCCGCGAGACGTTGCTCGAGATGCTCGCCGCCGGCGGCTTCACCACGGTGCACGTCGAGCCGGTGCTGCTCGGCGTCCGCGACGCGGAGGTGAAGCCGGCGCCGCAGGTGCACCTGCCGGACGCCGTTACCGGCTTCGTCGATCACGACCCCACCGCGATCGACTACCAGTACGTGGCGCTCGCCTACCCCACCGAGGCGCTCGACGGGGCGGGGTTGCCGGCGCTGATCGAGCGGCTGTCGCCGCTCGCCGCGGAGAACGCGACGCTGCGCATCGGCCGGGACGGCGAGCTCGCCGAGCTGCGGGCCACCGCGGAGCAGGCCTACCTCGAGTTGCTCGCGGCCCGCGACGAGCTGATCCGCAGCGAGAAGGAGCTGGCCCGGCATCGGGCGGCCCTGGAGGCGGCGGAACGCTCGGCCCGGGAGGAGTCCGCGCGCACCGCCGCGCTCGAGACCACCCTCGCGGAGATCTACGGCTCCCGGTTGTGGCTGACCGCGACCCGCTACCGGCAGGTGGTGGAGCGGATCCGCCAGCGGAGCGTCGGGCGGTGAGCCGACCCGAGTTCTCGGTGCTCACCCCGGTCTACGAAACCCCGCCCGACGTGCTCACCGCCACCGTCGAGTCGGTGCTGGCGCAGACCTTCCCGGACTGGGAGCTGTGCCTCGTCGACGACCACTCCGCCCGGCCGGACACGGTCGCGACCCTTGCCGCGCTGGCGGCCCGGGACCCGCGGATCCGGCTCGTGTCCCGCGACCGGCGGGGCGGGACCGCCGAGGCCACCAACGACGCCCTCGCCATGGCCGTCGGCGAGTACGTCGCCCTGCTCGACCACGACGACGCGCTGCACCCGGAGGCCCTCTCCGACATCCACCATGTGACCTACAACTTCGACGCCGACGTCGTCTACACCGACGAGGACAAGCTCTACCCGGACGGGACGCACGGCTCCGCGTTCCGCAAGCCGGCCTGGTCGCCGGAATACCTCGACTGCGCCATGTACATCGGGCACCTCGTCGTCTACCGCCGCTCGCTGGTCGAGGCGGTCGGCGGGTTCCGCGCCGAGTACGAGGGCTCCCAGGACTGGGATCTCGCGTTGCGGGTCACCGAACGCGCCGCCCGCATCGAGCACGTGGCGCGGGTGCGCTACCACTGGCGGGTCGGGGCGGGAAGCGTCGCGTCCTCCCCGATCGCCAAGCCCTACGCGAACGAGGCCGGCCGCCGCGCCCTAGCCGACGCGCTGCGCCGGCGGGGGATCGACGGCTGGATCGAGGACACCCCGAACCCCGGCCACTACCGTCCCCGCCGCCGGCTGCCCGACCCGCCCCGGGTCTCCGTCGTGCTGCCCACCGCTGGCGCGACCCGGGCCAATGGCGGCGCGCCGGTCGAGCTGGTGTCGCGCTGCGTCGACGGGCTGATCAACCGCACCGACTACCCCAACATCGAGATCGTCTGCCTGATCGACGAGAAGGCGCCGCCGCGGCTCGCCGAGCGGCTGCTCGCGATCGCCGGCGAGCGGATCCGCTTCGTCTATCCGCAGGGTCCGTTCAACTACGCCCGGGTGATCGATATCGGGGCGACGCACGCCCGGTCCGAACTGCTTCTTTTTCTCAACGATGACGTCGAACCTCTCGACCCGGATTGGCTGAACGTGATGGTGGAGTTGGCCGCCGATCCGGCGGTCGGCGCGGTCGGGGCGAAGTTGCTCTACGACGACGGGACCGTGCAGCACGCCGGTGTCATCCACGTGGACGGCCTGCCGCACCACCGCGCGTACGCGCAGCCGGACGGCACCGGCTACTACAGCAACCTGGTGGTGAACCTCAACTACCTGGCGGTCACCGGCGCCTGCCAGCTGGTCCGCCGGGACCTGTTCACGCGGGTCGGCGGATACAACCCGGCGTACCCGATGAACTTCAACGACATCGACTTCTGCCTGAAGATCGGGCTCTGCGGGTACCGGATCGTGCAGGCCAACGGTGCGCGGCTGGTCCACCACGAGTCGGCCACCCGGGCCGCCATCGTCACCACCGCAGAGGTTCGCCGCTTCCTCGACGACTGGCACGCCCACACGGTGCACGACGGCTTCTCCAACGTCTGCGAGCCGTGAGCCCGGTCAGCGCAGCGGGCGGGCCAGGGTCAGCTGGAAGTCCCCGTCGGGATCGGTCCACGCCTGCTCGACGCCGAAGCCGGCGGTGGCCAGCTCGTGCTCGATCCGCTCCGGGGTGAACTTCGCCGAGATCTCGGTGAGGAGGTACTCGCCCTCGTCGAAGCCGATGATCAGGTCGAGGTCGGTTACGTGGACGCTCTGCGCGACGCGGGACCGCAGCCGCATCTCGATCCACTGCGCGTCGGCGTCCCACACGGCCACGTGGTCGAAGGCGGCCAGGTCGAAGTCGGCGCCGAGCTCGTTGTTCAGCACCTGGAGCAGGTTGCGGTTGAACTCGGCGGTCACCCCGAGGCTGTCGTCGTAGGCGCGGACCAGGCGCTGCGGGGACTTGACCAGGTCGGTGCCGAGGAGCAGCGTGTCGCCGCGGGTCATCCCGGCGGCCAGGTCGGCGAGGAACACCGCCCGCTGCGCCGGGGTGAGGTTGCCGATCGTGCCGCCGAGGAAGGCCACCAGGCGCCGGCCGTCGGTCGGGATCTCGCCGAGATGGCGGTGGAAGTCGCCGACCACCCCGCGGACCTCGACCGCGAACTCGCGGCTGATCCGCGCGGCGGCCTCCCGCAGCGCCACCTCGCTGACGTCGAACGGCACGAACCGGTGCAGCGAGCCGGCCGCCGCCATCGCCGTGAGCAGCAGCCGGGTCTTCTCCGACGATCCGGAGCCGAGCTCGACGAGGGTGTCGGCGCCGGCCCGCCCGACGATGTCGGAGGCGTGGGTGGCGAGGATCGCCCGCTCGGCCCGGGTCGGGTAGTACTCCGCCAGCTTGGTGATGTCGTCGAACAGGCGGCTGCCCCGCTCGTCGTAGAACCACAGTGGCGGCATCGACTTGGGGCTGGCGGTGAGCCCGGCGGCGGCGTCGGCGAGCAGCGCGGCCCGGCGCTCGCCCTGCGCGAGATGCACGTCGACGGTCAGCATCAGCGCAGCGGCCCGCGGGCCAGCCGGGCGCCGCTGAACGCCCAGCGGGCCGAGGGCGGGAAGAAGTTGCGGTAGGTGAGCCGGGCGTGCCCCGGGGGCGTGACGGCGCTGCCGCCGCGCAGCACGTGCTGGCTGACCATGAACTTGCCGTTGTACTCGCCGACCGCCCCGCGGGCCGGCTGGAACCCCGGGTAGGGCAGGTAGGCCGAGCCGGTCCACTCCCACACGTAACCGGCGCCGGCCGGTGCGGCCGCCTCCCACTCGAACTCGGTGGGCAGCCGGGCCCCCGACCAGCGGGCGTAGGCGTCCGCCTCGTAGTAGCTGATGTGGCAGACCGGCTCGTCGGTGGCGACCGGGCGGGGGCCGCCGAGGGTGAACAGCTGCCACTCGCCGGCGTCCTCGAACCAGTACAGCGGCGCCGTCCAACCCTGGTCGAGCACGGTCGCCCACCCGTCGGAGAGCCACAGTTCCGGGCGGCGGTACCCGCCGTCGGCGACGAAGGCCAGCCAGTCGCCGCAGGACACCGGCCGGTCGGCCAGCGCGAACGGCTCCAGCAGCACCCGGTGGCGCGGGGTCTCGTTGTCGAAGCAGAAGCCGTCCCCCGCGTGGCCGATCGCGGCGACGCCGCCCGGATGCTCGACCCAGCGCGCGGCCCGGTCGAGCGTGCCGGCCCGGTGCGGAACGTCGCGGTAGGCGGGGCGCATCACGTTGAGCGACAGCGCGTGCTTGATGTCCATCAGCAGCAGCTCCTGGTGCTGCTGCTCGTGGTTGAGGCCCAGCTCGGTCAGCTCCGCTAGCCCCCCGGCCAGCGGAGCGGCGAGCAGGTCGCGCATCGCCCGGTCGACGTGTTCCCGGTAGGCGGCGACCTCCGCGATCCCGGGGCGGGAGATCACACCGCGCTGCGGGCGCGGCTGGCGGGGCCCGACCGCCTCGTAGTAGGAGTTGAACAGGTAGCCGAATGCCGGGTCGAACGGCCGGTAGCCCTCCCGCGGCTCGAGCAGGAACGTCTCGAAGAACCAGCTGGTATGGCCGCGATGCCATTTCGTGGGGCTGGTGTCCGGCATCGACTGCACGGTCTGGTCCTCGGCCGAGAGCGGGGCGGCGAGCAACTCGGTTTGGGCACGCACGGCCCGGTAGCGCTCCGCCCAGCTCGCCGTCGGACCGGGGTCGCCGCCGCTGTCGTTCAGGGAGATCGCGAGATCTGGAGCTGCGACCTGTGGCTGCGAGGTCACGGACACCCTTCGAACGCTACCCGCCCGGGGGGTGTTCGATGCCTACCGGATGCGGTTCAGGCCGGGCTTCCAGCTCGACGAGCATCCGGGTGTTGCCCAGGGTGTTCGGCTTGACCCGTTCCAGGTCGAGGAATTCGGCGACCCCCTCGTCGTAGGAGCGCAGCAGCTCGGCGTAGACCTCGGACTCCACCGGCGCGCCGTCGGTGACCCGAAACCCGTGCCGGCCGAAGAAGTCCACCTCGAAGGTCAGGCAGAAAACCCGCCGGATCCCGAGCTCCCGGGCGGTGTCGAGCAGCCGCTCGAGCAGGGCGTGCCCGACCCCGCGGCCCCTGGCCTCGGGGGCGACGGCGAGGGTCCGGATCTCGGCGAGGTCCTGCCACATCACGTGCAGCGCCCCGCAGCCCGCGATCCCGGGTCCGGACGCCGGTTCGGCCACCCAGAACTCCTGGATGTCCTCGTAGAGGGTGACCGTCGCCTTGTCCAGCAGGATCCGCCGGCCGGCATAGGTGTCGACCAGCGCCCGGATCGCCGCCACGTCCTCGGTTCGGGCCCGGCGGATTCGCACGAGGGCGGAACCTACCCCGGTCCGGTCAGCCAACGGCCACCGTCAGCGTGGACACGCTCGTCCACGGTCGGTCGATCGAGGGCAGCGGGGCGTGCAGGCGGACCCCGGACTGGGCGGAGAACCGGACCACGAGCTGCGCCGGGTACACCGTCGGTTGCGGCACGAGCAGCAGCCGGTAGCTCCCGCCGGTGATCGCGACGGTGTAGGACAGGCTCAGCGTGACGCTCGCGCCGCGGGGGAGGACCACCTCGGTCAGCAGCTGCTGGCCGCCGTCGAGCGGCTCGACCTCCCCGCGGCCGGGGACCCCGTCGACGGAGAACCCGGTCACCCGGGCGGAGCCACCGAAAGCCAACCCGACCAGCTCGCTGAGCCGCCCCGGATGCAGCGGTCCGGCTACGTAGCTGCCGAGGGCGGCGGGGGCGTCGTTATGCAGATGAAAGGTTTCGAAGACCTCCGCCTGTCCTTTACCGAGAACGACCTGCACGTCGAGCGTGCGGCGGGCGTAGTAGTCGAGCTTGTTGCCGTGCATCGGGCTGTCCCCGAGGTTGTCCACCGTCGCCATCGCGATGTCGCCCCCCGCGGGGTCGACCGCCCCGGCGGCGCCGGCGTCGACCAGCTCCGCCTCGGCGGCGGGGTCGGCGCTCCACAGCACGATGTGCCGCCCGGCGACCTGCGCGGCGAGGGTCAGGATGAGGCTGAGCGTCGGGGGCCGGCCGAGCAGCGTGCGGACCACCCCGCCAGCGGCCCGTTCGAGCCCGACCCGCCGGGCCTGCTGCTGCGCGGGGTCGACCGGGACCGGGCCGTAGCTTTGCACCAGCAGGTCGTAGGCCAGCTCCGGGCCGGTCACCCGGTGCCCGTCGGGGAGCAGCACCGTGGACCCGGTGCTGCCGACGATCGCCGCCATCGCCGGCACGTCGAGCAGCACGACCGCGTCGGGCCGCACGCCGAGGCTGCGCTGGGTCAACCCGGCCAGCACCGTGGCGCTGTCCGGGACGCTCGGGGAGAAGTTGGCGTTCGTCCAGATCGTGGTGTTCGCGCCGAACCCGCCGTAGGAGCGCAGGTAGTCCGCCGGGGCGGGGACCGACGTGGCGTAGGACGGCGACCTGGACAGGCTGGACGTGACGTCGCGGAACGCGCCGACCGTCAGCCGGCCGCTGCTGCTGTGCGCCAGCGCGACCGTCGAGACGAGGCCGCCGGTGCCGCGGATCTCGGCGTTGTTCTCCAGTCCCAGCAGCAGGGTGCGCGGGCCGCCGGCCCCGAGCAGGTCGCCGAGCGCGGCGGTCATCGCGGTGGCCCGGCGCAGGCCGGCGTCGGCGCCGGCGACCCGGCCGCGGGCCGAGCTGACCGCGGACCCGACGAACCAGGGGGTGAACGAGGTCTGGACCCGGTCCAGCCGGTCGAGCGCGCCGGCCACCGCGAGCTCGGAGCCCGCCAGGTCGGTGTGCAGGCGGTCGAGCCGGGTCAGGTCGATCCGGCCGGCGGTGCCGAGGTGCTCGGTGTCCGCGGCCAGCGTTCGGCTCGCGGACAGCAGCGAGACGAATGCGGTGCCGACCGCGCGTTCGGCTACTACGGAGCGCCCGAGCAGCGGGACGTCACCGACCAGCCGGGGTCCGACAGCCGAGAGCAGGCCGAGCGCCGACTGGGCGGAGCGCAGGTCGGCGGCGAGCCGGGGCAGCGTCTGCGCGACGCCGACGTGCTCGCCGGCCGCGAGGTTGCGCAGATCGTCCCGCACCGCGGTCAACCGGTCGCGGACGATGACCGCGTCGACGGCGGCCCAGGCCAGCAGCCCGCACGCGGCGACGACGAGGAGGGCGACCGCGGGTCGGAGCAGGCGTCGACGGCGCGACCGGGACCCGGGCCGTCCCGGCTCGAGCCGTCCCGGCTCGGTCAGGCCCGGCTCGGGCAGTCCCGGCTCCGGCTGTCCCGGCTCGGTCAGGCGGCGGCGCGCCGGCGTCGGCCGGCGACGATCATCAGGGTGCCACCACCGAGGGCCACCCCGCCGGCCAGCGACATCAGCGCGACGTCCGCGCCGGTGAACGGCAGCGCGAAGTGCTCACCGAGCACGACGGTCGGGGGGGTCGCCTTGTGGAACTGCTTGCCCTGGACCTGCGGGCAATTCTGGCTGTACGCCTCGCAGGTTCCGCCGGCGGCCTGGGCTGCGACGGCGGGCGCGATGCTCAGCCCGATCGCAAGGGCTGCGACCGCAGTCGCTCTCGGCAGCCGGACCATCGGACGTCCCCTCGTTGTAGTGGAACAGAGTGTGACGGATTTTTCGACCGGCGGCAAGTGCTTCCTAGGTTCTGCCCGTGACTGGCGGAGCGAAACTCGTCACGCTCCGGATAATTACGGAGCGTAAAGCGGGGTAAAGACGCCTTATCGGGCGATCGACGAGACAACCCGGCTGACTGTGAGTAACCTTCCGCTTACCTGGTCGTTCTCACTGACAGTAGGGCGCGTCACGTCCCCACGCTCCGCTGTCGCGGTCAGTGACCGACCTCATCTGGCTGGAAGGTAGGGGGTGCGCTGCTCGTGAGTGTTATCAGTCGCGAGGAGAACGTCGGCTTCGCGCTTGCTCTCGCGCCGGTGGAACGGCGGATCGAGGGGCTGCTCCAGGCCCGCGAACAGCTGCGCGGTCGGGCGCTGCGCTACGGCGTCAGCCCGTTCCTGGTTGCGGTCGACCTGCTCGCCGTCGTCGTAGCCGGTGCGCTCACCGTCGCGCCGCTCCAGTCGGTCGGTGTCCTCGCCGTGGCGACGCTCGTCGTGTACGGCCTCGGCGGCCTGTACCGGTCGCGCCTCACCCTGTCGCTGCTCGATGACCTGCCCGTTCTCGTCGCGCGCGGACTGGCCGCCGGGGCCATCGCGCTCGCCGTCGACGTCGCCCGCAACGGCCGGGCCGTGCATGCGGGGCTGCTCGGCACCACCGCGGTCTTCGTGGTGGCCGCGGCGCTCGCCCGCACCGTTGCCTACACCGTCGTCCGCCAGGTCCGCAGGAACGGCTTCGTGGCGCACCCGACGCTCGTGCTCGGTGCCGGACAGATCGGCGGCCAGCTCGCCGAGACCCTGCTCGAGCACCCGGAGTACGGCCTGCTCCCGGTCGGCTTCCTCGACTCCGATCCGCTGCTGGGCGAGTCGCAGCGGCCGGTGCCGTTGCTCGGCGGCTACGACGAGCTGGCTCGGGTGATCCACGAGTTCTCGGTCCGCGAGGTCATCATCGCCTTCTCCGGCCAGCGCGAGTCGAACATGATCGACATGTTGCGTACCTGCGACCGGCTCAAGTGCGAGATCTTCTTCGTCCCCCGGCTCTTCGAGATGCACAGCGCGGGCGGGCAGGGGATGGACACGGTTTGGGGCCTGCCGCTGGTCCGGATGCGCCGGGCCGCGTACCGCTCGGCTTCGTGGCGGGCGAAGCGGCTCTTCGACGTCGTCGCCGCGGCCGTCGCGCTCACCGTCGCCGCCCCGCTCATGGGGCTGATCGCCCTCGCGGTCCGCTCCGACAGCGGGCGGGGGGTGCTGTTCCGCCAGGAGCGGGTCGGCGTCGACGGCCGCCGGTTCCAGGTCTACAAGTTCCGCACGCTGCGCCCGGTCGACGACGAGGAGTCGGCTACCCGGTGGAGTGTCGTCGGGGATCACCGGATGGGGCGGGTCGGACGGTTCCTCCGGCGCAGCTCGCTCGACGAGCTCCCGCAGCTCTGGAACGTGCTGACCGGGGACATGAGCCTGGTCGGTCCGCGCCCGGAGCGGCCGTTCTTCGCCGCCGAGTTCGCCCGCTCGCTGCCCCGCTACGTCCACCGCAACCGGGTTCCGGCCGGCCTGACCGGATACGCCCAGGTGCACGGTCTGCGTGGCGACACGTCGATCGCCGACCGGGCGCGGTTCGACAACTACTACGTCGAGAACTGGTCGCTGTGGCTCGACGTGAAGATCATCCTTCGGACCGCGATGTCGGCCGCCCGCGGCGGCTGACCGGGGGCGGGCCGCGCCGCTCGTCGAGGACGGTGGTGACCAGCGCGTTCATCTGCTCGAAGGTGACCTGCTCGTCGAGGTGGGCCGCGGCGAACGCGGCGGTTCCGGCCCGCTCGGTTTCCACCAGTGCCGGCTCGGCCAGCCGCCGCGCGACCGCGTCGACGAGTGACGCGGTCCCGGCGGGCACGACCGCGCCGCGCTGGCTCCCCCCGAGGATCTCGCGGACCCCGGCCACATCGGTGGCGACGATGCTCGAGCCGGTCGCGCAGGCCTCGAGCAGCGCGAGCGAGAGCCCCTCCCACCGGGATGGGAAGACGACCACGTCGGCCGCGGCGTACCAGGACCGCACGTCGTCGGTGGCGCCGACGTGGCGGACACCCTCGCCCGGTGCGCGGAACTCCCCGCCGCCGACTAGCTCCAGCCGCGCCCCGGGGACCCGCTGGCGGACCCGCGGCCAGGCCGCGGCCAGCAGATCCTGGCCCTTCTGTGCCGCGATCCGCCCGACGCACACGGCGAGCGGGCCGGCGCTGAGCCCGAGCGCGGCCCGGGCCGCGAGCCGTTCCTCGGCGGTCGCTGGCGGGAACCGGGCCAGGTCGACCCCGTTGCGCACCACCGCGAACCGGGATCGCACCCCGGCGCGCTCCGCGAGCTCGCGTTCGGCCTCGGACACGCACACCACCCGGTCGGCCCACCTGCCCGCCCATCGCTCCCAGCCGCGGGTTGCCGGCGCGAGCGCCCCGCCGACCGCGAGCCAGGACCAGCCGTGCGGCTGGAACAGCGTCGCGGTCCGCCCGCGCAGCGCCAGGCGACCGGCCAGCCCGGCCGTGGACGAATGCAGGTGCACCAGATCCGGGACCCGCTCGCGCAGCACCGCCGACAGCGCGGCGACCTCCCCGGCCAGCCGGCGCGACGGCCCGCGCCCCGCCGACCAGGCCAGCCGAGGTATTCCGCGCCGGTCCAGCTCGCCGCCCAGCGGCTCACCGGACGGGCAGGCGACCGCCACCTCCACGCCGCGCCGGGCCTGGTCCCCGGCCAGGCGCGCGACGTAGGCCGCGACCCCGCCGTCGGTGGGTTGCGCCACGTGGACAACCCGGGGTGTCGGCACGGAACGCACGTTATCGACCGGCACGGCCCCGTCCCGGAGGTAGCGTCGTTCGGACCCGAGCGAAAGGTCGAACGGATGTCGCAGGACGGCTCGCCGGTCGATGCGCCGGTCCGGGTCCTGCACGTCCTCGCCGGCGCCGGCGTCGGGGGGACCGAGCGGCAGCTGCTGCTCCTGCTGCCCCGGCTGGCCGGGCTGATCGACACCCGCCTGGTCATCATTCGCGGGGGGCGGCTCGCGGCCGACTTCGCCCGGGCGGTGCCGACCGAGCTGATCCCCAAACACGGCAAGGTGGACCCGGTGTTCCTGGCCCGCCTGGTCGCGGCGGTGCGCCGCCAGGCCCCGGACGTGCTCCAGACCTGGGGGACCACGGCCAACGTCTGGGGGGCCGCGGCGGCCCGGCTGGCCGGTGTGCCCCACCTGGTGGTCACCGAAGGCGCCCTCGACGAGTGGAAGGGGCGCCTGCACCGCCGGGTCGACGCCCGGGTCTACCGCTGGGCGGACCGGGTGGTGACCAACTCGGCCGCGGTCCGCAGCTTCCTCGCCGTCGGCAACGGCGGGACCCGATTCGAGGTGATCCCGAACGGGGTCGTCGTGCCGGCCGAGGTCGGGCGCGGCGAGCGGGTTGCTGGACAGGTGGTGTACCTCGGCCGGCTGCATCCGGTGAAGGGCGCGGACCTCCTCGTCGAGGCGATGCCTAGCGTGCTGCGCGCCGTCCCGAACGCCCGCTGCCGGCTGGCCGGACCGGCCGAGCAGCCGGTGGAGCGGGAGTTCGCGGGGTCGCTGCGTGCCCGGGTCGCCGAGCTCGGGCTCACCGAGCGGATCGAGTTCGTCGGCCCGGTCAGCGACCCCACCGGGCTGCTCGGCGCGGCCGCGGTCGTCGTGGTCCCGTCCCGCAGCGAGGGATCCCCGAACGTCGTCTACGAGGCGATGGCGCAGGCCGCGCCGCTGGTGGCGACCGCCGTCGGCGGGACCGCCGAACTGTTGGCGCACGGCGAGACCGGGCTGCTGGTCCGGCCCGGGGACCCGCAGGAGCTCGCCGCCGCCATCGTGGCGTGCCTCACCGATCCGCGGGCGGCAACCGCCCGGGCGCAGTCCGCGCGCGCCATGGCGGCAGCGAAGTTCGACATCGACGTCGTGGCCGGGCTTTGGGCCGCGCTGTATCGCGACGTCACCGCCGTCCCGTCGGCATCGATCCCCGGAGCCGGGCCGTGAGCCATGCCGGCACGAACCGGCTGCCCCTGGCTCGGCCGGCCCGGCTCCGACGGGGCGCCGGTGGCGGCCCCGGCGTCGCCGGCCTGCTCCTGCCCGGTCTGGTCGTCGTAGTCGGTGCCGGCCTCGCGGCGGCCGCCAGCTGGGCGACCGTCCCGGTGCTCGGCGGGCTGGCCGCGCTCGGTTGCCTCGCCTTCTTCGGCGCCCGGCCGCAATGGGCGCTGATCCTGTTCGTGGCCACGATCCCGCTGGAGTACGAGTTCAGGTTGGGCGCGAGCCCGTCGCTGACCATCACCAAGCTGGCCGGCGGGCTGTGCTTCGCCGCGTTCGCCATCTACGCGGTCCGCCAGCGGCGGCCGCTGTTCCTCGACAGCAGCCACCTGCTCATCGTCGGCCTGCTGCTGCTCGCCCTCGCCTCCACCGCGCTCTCGCAATCGGTGTCGGAGGGCACGACCACCACGCTGCGGTACGTGAGCTGGGCGCTGCTCTACTTCGTGCTCACCCAGTTCCCGGGCGACCGGGCGTTGCTCCGCCGGCTGGTCTGGGCCCTGGTCCTGAGCTCCGGCGCCGCCGGCGCGATCGGCAGCTACAACTTCCTGGCCGGGCTCACCCAGCTGGCCGACCTGCGCTACGGGCAGCAGAACGACTACGCCTTCGTGCTCGCGGCGGTCTTGCCGATCGGTGCGTGGCTGGTGCTGAACCAGACCGGATGGCGTCGGATTGTGGCGCTCGTATCGGCCGGATTGATCGCCGCCGGCATCGTCCTCAGCGTTTCCCGAGGCGCGTGGCTCGCGGTCGTCGCGTCCTTCGTCCTGTACGCGGCGGCCAACCGCCAGCATGCCAGCCGGATCGTCGGCCTGGCCCTCGTCGCCGCCGTGGTCACGTCCCTGTTCGTCTACGCCAACCCGGGACGGGTGAGCCAAGGCGTGCAGGCCAAACAGGTGGTCGCCCAGGAGAACGTCGACAGCCGCCTCGCGCTCTATCAGGGCGCCCTTGGCCTGACCGTCCGGCACCCGCTGCTCGGCGTCGGCCCCGGGAACTTCGGCAACTACTACTACCAGATCACCGGCGCCCCGCCGGGAACACCGCCGCTGCTCGTCGTCCACGACACCTACCTCGAGGTCGCCGCCGAGCTCGGCGTTCCCGGCTTCATCTTCTTCATGACCTTCCTCGCCATGTGTCTGCTCCGGCTCAACGGGGCGGTGCGTTCCGGGGCCGGCCCGCCCGGGCTCGCGGGTTTCGTCCGCGCGTCGTTCATCGCGGTGCTCGTCGGGTTTCTCACCTTGTCCGAGGAGTTCTTCGCCCCGGTCTGGCTGCTCGGGGGCCTGGCCACGATCCTGTGGGTGGAGTCGTGCGAGTCCTCCACGTGATCCAACAGATGCGGACCGGCGGTGCCGAGTCGGTCGTCGCGCGGCTGGTGCGGGCGAGCGCCTCCCGCGGCGTGGAGTGCGCCATCGTCGCCGAGCCGGGGGACCTGGCGTCGGAGCTCGACGTCGCCTGCTACCCGATCCGGCTGCTCGAACGTCATCCACTGCGCCTGCCCGGCGCCGTCCGCGACGTCCGGCGGGCCCTCGCGGCGTTTCGGCCCGACGTCTGCCACGTGCACAATCCCGGGATGGCGGTGGTGACCGCCCTGGCGACCCGCCGCCCGGCGCTGGCCACCGTGCACGGTCTGCCGGCCGGCGACTACCCGAGGGCGGCCCGGCTGTTGCGCTGGGGGCGGCTGCCGGTGGTTTCCTGCGGCCCGGGGGTCGACGAGGCGTTGCGCGCGGAAGGGCTCCGGCCGCACCGAATGGTGCCCAACGGGGTCGCGCCGGCCCCCGCCCCGATCGACCGGCGCGACGTTCTGCGCGCGTGGCGGCTGCCGCCGCAGAGCCGGCTGGTGGTCGGCGTAGGGCGGCTCGCCGCGGTGAAGAACCAGGCCCTGGCGATCCGCGCGCTGCCCGAGATGCCGGCGGCGGTGCGGCTGATCCTGATCGGCGAAGGGCCGGAGCGCGATGCCCTCGAGGCGCTCGCCGCCCGACTCGACGTGGCCGGTCGGGTGGTCTTCGCCGGAACCCGGGCGGACGCCCGGGCCATCCAGGCGGTGGCGGACGTCGCCGTATCCACCTCCACCTCGGAGGGCATGTCGCTTGCGATCTGCGAGGCGATGGCCGACCGCCGCCCGGTGGTCGCAACCGACGTCCGGGGGTCGCGGGAGATCATCGATGACGGGCGAACCGGCCTGCTGGTCCCGGCAGGCGACGCCACCGGGTTTGCCGTCGCCGTGACCCGGCTCCTCGACGATCCGGCGCTCGGGGGGCGGCTCGGGGCGGCCGCCGCGGAGGCCGTGTCCGGCTACACCGAGACCGCGATGGTCGACGGCTACCTGGAGCTGTACCGGGAGCTGGCCCGGTGACGCGCCGGCCCCGGGTGAGCCTGGTCATGCCGGCGTACAACGCGGCGGCGACGATCGGCGCCGCCCTGTCCTCGGTGCTCGCCCAGACCCTCGCCGACGTGGAGACCGTGATCGTGGACGACGGCTCCACCGACGCGACCGTCGACATCGCGCGGGCGGTGGCACCCGGGGCGACGATCGTCCGCCAGCCCAACGCCGGAGTCGGCGCCGCCCGGGCGGCGGGGATCGCGGCGGCGCGCGGCGAGCTCATCGCCTTCTGCGATGCCGACGACCTGCTCTTCGACCGCCACCTCGAGGCGCTGTACGCGGTGTGGACCGAGCGGGGGAATGGCGGCATCGCGACGGCGAACGCCTACTGGTGGTTGCCCGGCGGGATCGACGTCCGCAAGCTGCGTCACCGGGGGCGCTTCCCGCCCCCGGCCGAGCAGCGGCGGGCGATCCTGGCGTCGAACTTCCTCTCGACCATGTCGATGTTCCCACGGACCATGGTCGACCACGTCGGGTCGTTCGACCCGACGCTGCGCCAGGGCGAGGACTGGGAGTTCTGGATCCGCGCGGTGCTCGCCGGCTACCCGGTCGTGCACCAACCGCGCCCGCTCGCGCTGTACCGGTGGAGTGTCGACGGGCTGTCCGCGCGGGCGGAGTCGTTCCGGGCCGCCGAGCACGAGATCCTCACCCGGGTGGCCGCCCGGCCGGATCTGACGGATTCGGAAAGGGCCTGGGTGGGCCGCCGGCTCGCCGCCCCGACCCCCAACGACCTCGCCGGGCAGGGCGACCGTGCGCTGCGCGTCGGGCAGTACCGGGCGGCCGCCCGGCTCTACGGCGCCGCGGCCGAACTGATCCCCGACGAGACGCCGCTGGTGCGCAAGGCTCGGATCATGCGGCCGGTACCTTGGCTGGTCGGCCCGGTGCTTCGCCGCCGCCAGCTCGCCCGGGAGGCCCGGCTGGGCATGGACGAGCGGCACGACCGCTGAGCTCAGCTGGAGGCTCCGCGGACCGTCTCCCGGGCCGACCTGGCCCGCAGGTAGGGGCTGCCGTAGCCCACCGAGTCACGCACCCGGGCGCGGTTGAGCACGGTGGCGGTGGGTGTCACTCCGATGATCTTGAGCCGGTCGAGGGCGCGCTTGATGTCCCGCCGGCTCGCCGAGCCTGAGCTGGCGACCAGCAGCGTGGTGCTGCAGAACTTGGCCATCACCCGGGAATCGTTGATCGGCATCAGCGGGGTGGCGTCGAGCACCACCGCGTAGCGGCGCTCCATCTCGCGCAGCACGGCGGGGAAGGCGGAGTCGAGCAGCACGCTCGGATCCTCCACCAGCTCCCCGCTCGTCAGCACGTGCAGGTTCGCCAGCGTCGTCCCCTGGACGGCGTCCTCGAACGGCAGGCCGCGCAGCACGTCCATCAGCCCCGGCGACTTGCGCACCCCGGTCGGCTCCTCGGAGAGCAGCTCCTCGAGCCGTCCCCGTCGCAGATCGCCGTCCACGAGCAGCGTCTCGACCCCGGACCGGGCCAGCGCGACGGCCAGGCCGAACGCGACCGTGGTCTTGCCGTTGGCCACGCCGGGACTCGTGACCAGGACGGAGTCGGCGTCGAACTGGGTGAGCTGGAGGGCCACCCCGAGGTCACGCATCGCCTCGGCTACCGGACGCAGCCGGTCGTCGGTGAGGAGCGCGTCCACGCTGTGGATCCGCGGGACCCGACGGCTCTCCGGGATCTCACCGAACACCTGGATCCCGGCGGCGTGCCGGAGGGCCTCCGCGTCCTCGATCGTCCCGCCGGTCTGATCACGGACCCAGGCGGCGATGAACGCGACGATCAGACCGAGCAGCACCCCGGCGCCGATGGTGACCGTCTTGCGGGGGGAGACCGGTGCGGTGGGCAGGACCGGCGACTCGATCTCGTCCACCTTGATCAGGATGTTGCCGCCCAACTGCCCGGCCTTGACCCGGGTGTTCAGGGCGGTGACGTAGGCCGCCGCCGACAGTTGGGCGTCCAGCGGGCTCGTCGAGTTGGTGCTCAGCTTGAGAATCGTCGGGGCGTTCGGGAACGTCGAGACCTTCGCGTCGGTGAGGGCGTAGTTGCCCGGCTGGGTCGCGAGCTGCGCCCGGGCGATCACCCGGGTGTCGGCGGCGGTGATCTCCTCGGCGTAGGCCGGCGTGAGCACGCCGATCTGCGGCAGGATCTCCAGCGCCAGGGCCGGGTTCGCCGCGGTGGTGACCGGGGTCAGCGAAAGCGTGGCGGACGCCTGGTAGACCGGGGTCTGCAGCTCCAGGGCGCCGATCGACGCGCCGATCACGGCCAGCAGCGCCAGGACGAAGGTCACCCAGCGCCGGCGCAACACCGCGAGGACGTCGGGCAGGTTCATCGGGCTCCCGGCAGCTGAAGGTTTCGAGCGTCTCAGGATAGTGGCGCAGCATCGGAGTTCCCGGGGCGGATCCGCCAGGCCTGGGAATTGCCCCGGCGGCCCTGTTTCGCCTCGACCTCTGGCCGTCGATGACCATCCGTGACCGAAAATTGCGACAAACCGGCGCATATCACCGAGAAAAAATACTCAGGGTCACCCCAATGGGCGGGTCAGCGTTCGCCCGAATGCCCCGATCCCCAAAGAGAAGCGACGCACCTCGACGTCGTGGGGATCCGGAGGCGGAAGTGTTCAGGCGAGCGTTCACCATCGTGGTTGCCGGTGCGGCAGCGGCCACCTCGCTGATCGGTACCGCCGGGCAGGCGTCGGCGGCCACGCTCCCCAACCCCGCGACCGGCCTGATGGCGCTGCGCTCCGGGGACCTGCCGGCCGCCACCCAGCTCGGCCGGTACGACGTGATGGTGCTCGGCCAGCCCTCGGAGTGGGCGCAGATCCCCGCGCTCAAGGCGGCCGACCCCTCGCTCAAGGTCTACATCTACAAAGACGTCCAGGCGACCACGACGAACGAGGTCGTCGGAGGCGTGGACCAGACCCCGCTCACGACCGGTGTCGGGTACGCCGAGGCCGCCGCATCGCACCCCGAATGGTTCCTCCAGGACACCACCGGAGCCCGGGTGCCGTTCGACGACTACGCCGGGGACTGGTGGATGGACGTCGCATCCCCGAGCTACCAGGCCGCCTGGGCGGCCAACGTCGCCGCCGACGTTCACCGCTACGGGGCGGACGGGGTGATGATGGACGACGTCAACGCCGCCCTCGGATTCCACCTGGCCTCCGGCACGACCCTCGCGAAGTACCCGACCGACGCCTCGTGGGCCGCGGCCACCCAGAGCTTCCTCGAAAGCGTCGTCCCGGCGCTGCACGCCTCCGGTGTCCAGGCGATTGCCAACATCAGCGAGCCGTGGAGCACCAACTGGGAGCCGCTGTGGCAGCGGTGGGTCGGCGACGTCGACGGCGTGATGTACGAGTACTGGTCCAAGTACGGTCACGACTCGAGCTACGCCCGCCTCGGCGACGCGGGCTGGGGTTGGCAGATGCAGCAGGCCGACGACGTGGAGTCCGCCGGCAAGATCTTCCTCCCGGTGACCTACGGCGACATCAACGACACCACGTCCCAGACCTACGCGCGGGCCAGCTTCCTGCTGACCTGGAACGGTGGCCAGGCCGGGCAGATCTGGTCACCCACCTCGACGAACACCGATCCCTGGCAGCCGGCCTGGACCGCGTCGGTCGGTACCCCGACCGGGGCCCGGACCCAGCTCGCATCCGGGGTGTGGCAGCGGCAGTTCACCGCCGGCCAGGTGCTCGTCAACCCCAGCACCACGGCGACGGTGACCGTTCCGCTGGGCGCGACCTTCACCGAGCCGGACGGCACGGCGGTCAGCGCGGTGACCCTCGGTCCGACCCAGGCGGCGGTGCTCCAGTCCGCCGCGGACCCCTCGACGGCGTCAACCCTGCTGGCCGCTCGCGGGGGGGCCGCGTCGCCGGTTCCGGCGACAAGCGCCAGCGCCCAGTCGACGGTCGCCTCGATCGCCTACCCGCCGGGCGCGGCCACCGTGCTCACCGTCGAGGGCACCGACCACGCGGTGTGGATGGCCCGCGGAAGCGGCGGGGGCTGGCATGACCTCGGCGGGGTGACCACCGCCGCACCGGCCGTGGTCAGCATCCCCAACGGCTCGGGCTCGTCCGAGCTCGCGTTCTTCGCGATCAGCAGCAACCGTCGCGTCTATGTGCGCACCCTGAACCAGGGGTGGACGCAGTTCGTCGGGGCCGGCGCCTGCCTCGACGCCCCCGGTGCCGTGGTGACCGACGCCGCCGCCTTCGGCAGCGTTCCCTCCTGGTCCGACGGGCAGGCCGTCGTCGTCTCCTGCGAGAGCACGAACCACCTGCTCTACTACGCGGTGGCGCCGGTGCCCGCGAACGGCTCCGCTCCGCACGCCGGGGGTTGGACCCGCCTCGGCGGCCGCCAGGTGGACAGCGGACCGGCCATCGCCTCCGTCGACGGGCGGGTCAGCTTCTTCGCCGACGGGACCGACGGCCGGGTGGACACGCTGACCCTCGGCGCTGGTAGCCACTGGCAGACGCTGCCGTGGACGTGCTTCGGCCGCCCGGCGGTGGCGACCGTCGCCTCGACGACCACGTTCTTCTGCCGCACCCATGGCGGCAACGCCCTGGTCGCGGAGGGGAGCCCGGCGGGCTGGACCGGACCCCGGTTGCTGGCCGCCCGGCTGACCGGTGCCGTCGGCCTCGCCGCCGACGCCGCGGGCCGCACGTTCTACGTCCAGGGCCCGAACGGCCTCTACTCGCGCAGCGGCACCACCGGTTGGATCCGACTCGACCGGGCCGTTTTGAACGGGGCCGGCGCGGTCGGCACCTGAGCGACCCGGCGCAGGAGGCTCACTGGCGCACCATCCGCTCCAGGAGCGCCACCAGCGGCGCCGCGGCCGCCGCCGGTCCGTGCCGGGCCTCGATGTAGGCGCGGCCGGCCGTGCCCCGCCGGGCGCGCTCGTCGCCGTCGGTCAGCAACCGGGCCACCGCGGACGCCAGCTCACCGGAGCTGGTAGCCACGACCAGGCCAGGATTGGGCGCCAGGCCCTCCGCCCCGGGCGGCGTGCACACCACCGGAACGGCGCTGGCCAGGGCCTCCAGCACCTTGACCTTGGTCCCGCTCCCACGCCCCGGCGGGAAGACGAGCACGGACACCGACCGCAGGAACCCGGCCGCCGACTCCACCGGCCCGGTTACGGTGACCCCCGGTCCGGCCAGCTCGGCGGCGAGCCGGTCGGTCCCCCGACCGGCGACGTGCAGCCGAGCGTCCGGCAGCAGCGCGCGGACCAGCGGCCAGACCTCCCGGCAAAGCCGCAGCATCGCCTGCCGGGTCGGCGCCCACGAGGCGGTCCCGATGATCCCGGCGACCGGCGCCACCGGCCCCGCGGCCAGCGGGTAGTCGGCCGGGTCGATCGCGAGCGGGACGACCGCCGTCCCGCCGCCGGGGCGCCCCGGACGCAAACCGGCCAGCACCTCCGCGGAGTTCGCCACCAGCCAACGGCTGTCCCCGATCGCCCGGCGCTCGGCCCGGGCGAACTCCAGCCGGTGCCGGAACGCGGGCCGCCAAGGCGCGCCGAGCGGGGCATCGCGGCGCGCCCGGTAGTGCAGGTGCAGCGCGGTCGGCCGGTCGGCGACCTCCCGGGATAGGCAGGCCGTCTCGATCTGGTCGAGGTAGACGGCGTCGGAGCGCCCGGCGGCCTCCCGCACCCGGTCGGCGAACGCACCGCGGGCCAGATCCGCGACCGGGTGGCGCAGCCGGTCCCAGCGGCCGGCCGTCGTGCCCGGCACCGCGACGATCTCGACGTCGAGGTCGTCGGGCGGGTCGCCGGGGGCCGCGAACTCCTGGCGCGGGGCGAGCGTTTCGACGTCCACCCCGCAGGCGCGCAGCCCGCGCAGCAGCGCGACCATGCAGCGGCCGGCCGCCCCGCCCTCGACGAGCGGGGGTTGGGCGGTCACCACCAGCAGCCTGGTCACCGGCCGCTCCCCTCGCTCGGCGCGAACTGTAACCGCCCGCGTCGGCTCGGCTCACTACCCTGGGCGGACGGGACGGAGGGCACAGTGGCTGAGGCTCCGCAGCTGTCCGCTGTGGTGGCGACCCTCGGGCTGGCCGATGTCGAGCGGACCGTGGCCGGGCTGCTCGCGGCAGCCGGCGCCGGCGGGATCTCGATCGAGGTCATCGTCGTCTGGCAGGCGGATTCGCCGCCGCCGTCGCTGGGCCCAGCCCGCGTGCTCGACGTGTACCCGGCGGGACTGTCGTATGCGCGCAACCGGGGACTGGCCCTGGCTTCCGCCCCGCTCGTCGGGTTCGTCGACGACGACGAGGTGGTCGATCCCGGCTGGGCCGCCGGGCTGGTCGACGGGTTCTCGACCAACCCGGATGCGGCGGCGGTGTTCGGTGCCGTCGCCGCGCTCGACGAGGAGGGCTTGCCGTACTGCGTCGTCGAAGGAACCGAGCTGCGGGTGTTCCGGCGCCCGACGACACCGCCGTGGGTGGTCGGCACCGGTGGCAACATGGCCTTCCGGCGTGACCGGCTACAGGAGATCTCGGGGTTCACTGTGGAGCTCGGGGCGGGGGCGCCCGGCCGGTCGGCGGAGGAGTCCGACGTGATCGTCCGGCTGCTGCGCGCCGGCCATCCGCTGGTGTGGACGCCGGACGCCGTCGTCTACCACCCGTCGAAGACGCCGGCCGAGCATCTGGCCAGCCGCGAGCCCTACGCCTACGGCACCGGCGCGCTGGCCCGACGCCATCGCGACCTGGGGCTGGCCGCCCGGTACGGGGTGGCGATCGCCCAGAGCTGGCGCACGGGGGTGCTCTCCCGGGATCGCCAGCGGCGGCGGGAGGCGGTGCGGACGGCGGCGGGTTTCACCCGGGGCCTGGCCTCCGCCGGACGCCCGCGAAGTCCCGAGCCACGGCTGGGCCGGATGCCCGCCGGCATGGCGGCGGAGCTGGCCGGGATGTCGCTGCGGCCCGGACCGGCGGTCTGGGCCAGCCAGCCCCGGTTCCGCTACCGGGCGGCCGACCTGGATCTGGCGGTCCTGCCCGGCGCCCCGGACGGCACCGCCGGCCTGGTCCACCGGGACGCCCGCTGGATCCTCGAGCGGCGCTGAGCCCGCCCGCTCAGGCCCACCGGGTCCAGCCCGACCCGAAGTCCGGATCGCTCCGCCACAGCTCGAGCGCCGTCTCGACCGGGAGCGTTCCGAGGCGGGACGCGGCCCCCGCCCCGGCCCCCGCCCCGGCCTCGGCCCGCACCTGGCTGGTCACCGCGGCGTGCCGCGCCCAGCACAGCAGCGCGAGACCGCCGACGTCGGCCTCGCTGAGCGCAAGCGCCTTCGCCATCCGGCGGATCCAGCCGAACAGCAGCCCGGAGGAGGCCGCGGAGCCGTCGAATAGGGCCCGTAGCGACGGCGCGGTCCAGTCCGCACCGTCGAGCAGCGGGAGCGCGTGCAGGGCGAAGTGCAGGAGATCCCACAGTGGCTGGCCGTGCTCGGTCGCCCACTCCCAGTCGACCAGCATGAACGCGTCCCCGTCGACGAGGATGTTGCCGCCGGCGAGGTCCCCGTGCTGGAACACCGTCGGCACCCGGTCGAGCACGCCGAACGCCTCGGCTGGCAGGACCGCAGCGAGCTGCCGGCGGAGCCGGCCCCGCTCGTCACCCGCCCGGTTCGCCGGCCCGGAGGTTTCGCTGGCCACGTCGACGAGCCACTCGGCCAGCGCCTCGAGCAGCCCTACCTTGCGGGCCCGCGGGGCCGGGCCGCGCAGGATCAGCTCGAGGTTCGCGCCGGGCACCGCCGACTGGACGCAGACGTGATGGGGCCCGACGTCGGTGCACCCGAGGGCCCGCGGTGCGCGTTCGGCGACTGCCGCACCCGCCGTCGCGGCCGCGGCCAGCCCCCGCTCCTCGCGGCCGAAACTCGGCAGCCGACCAGGCAGTCGGGCGAACTTCGCCACGGCGGTAGGCCGGCCGGCGCCGGGGGCGAAGAGGAAGAACGAGCTGCGCTTGCTGGCCGCGCCACCCTCGGCCGTGTAGAACCAGCCCCCGCCGGGCGGCACGCCAGCCGCCGACGCTGCGGCCACCACTACCGCCGGTGGGCCGGCCGCGCGGCCGGCCAGCCGCAGGGTCGGCAGCCGGGGGGGCGCGAAGCCGGCGCCGACGCTGAGTGCGGCTGTGGCCTGCCGGACCCGACCGGCCCGGTTGCGTGCCACCGTCCACGTTCCGACCGCATATCGGGCAGCCGCCCGATGACCGGTCGGCGCGAGCACGCGGGGGGAGTGCAGGTCGGGCACCGCGACCACCCGGCGCCGACCGGCCCCGCTGTCCAGCAGGACGACCTGCGCGGCGCCGAGCGCCAACGCGGCGTCGGCGTCGCGGTTCAGGGCGAAGACCGTGTCCTCCGGTCGAGCCCGCTCCGGGGCGACCGGCTCGACCCCGGCGGCCAGCAGCGCGTCGCGCCAACCGGCGAGCGCGCCGACCAGCACGGCCGTGCTCGGCAGCCGGGGGAGCAGGAACCTCGAGTCGAAGCGGCGGATGTGGCTCGCGCCGCCACCCTCGCTGAGCATTCTGCGAGGATAGGTGCGAGCAGACCGACCTTGAGGGGGTTCGTGAGCCAGGCCCCGCCCGAGGAGTCACCGGGGAGCGAGTTCCTCGCTCGGACGACCGGGAGCAACGCGGTCGGGGGCCTGCTGTGGACTCTGCTGTCGAACCTGACCGCCCCGCTGCTGCTGCTCACCACGTCGGTCGTGGCGGCCCGGTTCCTAGGTCCGACCGGCATGGGGCAGCAGAGCTTCATCGCCTTCGCGTCGCTCTCGCTGGGGTTGGCGTTGTCCTCGGGAATGTCCAGCGCCCTGTACCGCTATGTCGGGACCTCCATCGGGATGGGTCGGGGTGCCGCCCTGCGCGGTGCGCTGCGCCGGGTGTGGGTTTTGCAGTCGGTCGCGGCCGTCGCCGACTTCGCCGGGCTGGCGGCGATCGGCCTGACCCACACCAACTCGACGATCCGGCTGGCCTGGATCCTTTCGGCTGCCACCAGCGGGCTCACCGTCCTGCAGACCGTCCCGTCGGCCATCCTCATCGGCGCCCAGCGCTGGCGGCAGGCCGGTGTTATCGGCCTGCTCACCGGCGTGGTCGCCACCGCGGCCACGGCGGCGGTCCTGGCCGCCGGGTGGGGGATCCCCGGCATGTTCGGGGTCGAACTGATCGCGGTCGCGGTCAACGTGGGGTGGGTGCTGGCCCGGTCCCGAGCCACCGTGCGCGAGCTGATCCCCACCGTCGGCGACCCGGAGGAGCTCACCGGCGAGATCCTCCGCTTCGCCGGGCTGGCCACCGCCCAGACCCTGCTGGCCTACGTGGTCTGGCAGCGTTCGGAGTTCTTCTTCCTCAGCCGCTACACGGTCGCCGCGCAGATCGCGGTGTTCTCCATCGCCTACGCCTCGGCCACCGCCGTCCAGCGCGTGCTCGAAGGCATTACCGCGGTGCTGCACCCGGTGCTCGCGGCCATGCTCGGCGCCGGCCAGCACGAGCGGATCCGGGTGGCCGTCGGCCGGGCCGCCCGGCTGGTTCTGTTGGCCACGCCACCCATCATCGGCGGCCTGCTCGCGGTGGGTCCGGAGGCCCTGCGCCTGATCTACGGCGACGCTTACCGCCAGACCGGCCCGGTGCTCGTCATCCTGGCCGCGGTCATCCCCCTGGTCATCGTCGCCCGGGTCGGCGCGTCGATCCTCAACGTGCTGCGCCGGCTCTGGGTGCTGATGGGCTGTCTAGCGGTGGCGACCGTCGTGGACATCGCGCTCTGCCTCGCCCTCATTCCCCGCCACGCGGCGCTCGGCGCGGCGGTGGCGAACACCGCCGCCCAGGCGGTGGCGGCGGTCCTCGAGATCATCGCGGCCGTGCGCATCGTCGGGCCGGTGGAGTGGCGGTTCCCCGCGATCACCCGCGGCCTGCTCGCTACCGGGGTGAGCGCGGCAGCGGCGGTCGTTGCGGTGCGGGTGGTCGGCGGCGTCGCCGGTGTCGCCGCCGGGGTGGTCGCCGGCACAGCCGCCTACGCGGTGGCTGCGGTTCTCGTGCGGCCATTCCCCTCGACCGACCTCGACTGGCTGGAAGCGGCCGCCGGCGACCGGCTCGGCGGCCTGGTTCGCCGGGTCTGCCATCTCGCCCGCTGGGCCGCCCGGCCGGCTCCGCCGCCCGTCATCGCCGTGCCGCCGGAGGCATGACCATGCGCATCGTCCTGCTCACCTCAGAACTGCCCGAGTCGCCGTCCCGCGGCGGCATCGGCACCAACACCGCGGCGCTGTCCCGGGCGCTCGCCGATCGTGGCCACGACACGCTCGTCCTCGTCCTCGACTCGTCCAGCAGTGAGGTCCGCGAGGGCCGGCTGACCACCCGGCGCCTCCGGTATCGCTGGCTGCCCGACCGCCGGGCCGAACTGCTGGTGAACCGGGCCCGGCTGGCCGCCGCCAGCCGGCGGTTCCACCCGGACGTGGTCCACGCCGCCGAGTGGGGCGCCCTCGCCTGGGCGGTATCGCGCGGACTGTCGATCCCGGTGGTGACCCGGCTCGCCACGCCGACCTATCTGGTCGAAGAGCTCAACGGCCGCCCCGAAGACCCGAACAGCGCTTTGCTGCGCCGGTTGGAACGGGACCAGGCCCGGCACAGCCGCCGGGTGTACGCCCCGAGCCGGGCCATCGCCGAGCGAGTGGGCCGGGACTGGGGCCTTCCCGAGTCGCGGCTGGGCATCGTGGTGAACTCGCTCGACGTGGCAGCGGTCCGCCGGGCGGCCGGCGGACCGGTCCCGATGGCGCTCCCGGCGCGGTTCGTCGTCTTCGTCGGTCGGCTCGAACATCGCAAGGGGATCGCCGTCCTCGGCCCGGCGCTGGCCGACGTGCTGGCCCGTAACCCGGAGCTGCACGCTGTCGTCATCGGCCGCGAAGTCCCCGGGGATCCCAGTGTCTCGCAGTTCCGGGCGGCGGTGGCCCCGGTCGCCGAGCGGGTGCACCTGCTCGGCGAACTGCCGCCCGACACGGCACTGGCCGTTGCGGCCCGCGCGGAGATCGCGGTCGTCCCCTCGCTGTGGGAGAGCTTCGGCTACGTCTGCGTGGAGGCCATGGCGCTCGGGCTGCCGGTGGTCGTGTCCCGCGCCGGCGGCCTCGTGGAGATCGTCGAGGAGGACGAATCCGGCCTGGTTGTGCCGCCGGGCGACGTCGCCGCCCTGGCCGGTGCGCTGCACCGGCTGGCCAACGATCCGCCGACCGGGCGCCGCCTCGCCGCGGCCGGCCGGCGGCGGGCCGCGGACTTCGACATCGGCCGGGTCGTCGAGCAGCTCGAAGCGGAGCTCGCCGCGGCCGCCGGCGCAAGTTCCGCGGCCGCCGGTTCGCGTCGGTTCGGCCCGGAGGTCTTCCATCAGGGCTACGCCCGCTGGTTCCAGCCCGATGACGCCGCGAACCCGTTCCAACGCAGCTATGCGCGCAAGCGGGTCCGGGTCCTGGCCGAGTTCGCCCAGTCCGCCGACCTTCGGATCCTCGACGCGGGCGGCGGCCCCGGCCGGATCGCCGAGCCGCTCGGTCGCCGACACCGGGTAACGATGTGCGACCTGTCCGCGGAGATGCTCGCGCTGGCCCGCGCCCGGTGCGGCCCCGGGGTAGCCGTGGTCCGGGCCGACGCGCGTTCCCTTCCTTTCGCCGACGGCGCCTTCGACGCCCTCGTCGCCATCGACCTGCTCTGCCATGTTGGCCAGCTCGAGCCGGCCCTGCGGGAGCTGGCCCGGGTGCTCCGGCCCGGCGGCCGGCTGATCTTCGACACCACCAACGGCCGCCCCTGGTGGGTGCTGGCCCACCCGGCCTATGTCAACTGGCGACCGCGCCGTCTGGTCCGAACCATGGCCGCTCGTGGCGTGCTTCCGGAATGGCCCGAGGTCCGCCACCACCTGCCCGCCGAGGTGCGCACCGCCGCCGCGGCGGCCCGCCTGGACCTGCGGCCGGTCGCCGGCATCGGCCGGCTCGGGCTGGTCAAATGGCACGTGTGGCAGGCCGTGCGGGCGCCCGGGTGAGGCCTTCGCTGCTGCTCTACCTGACGGCCAACGATGACGTGCAGCGGGTGGCGGTCGGGCCGGCGCTCGCCGCGCTCGCAGTCGCGGCCGGTTGGCGTTTCGAGTGTTACTACGACCGGCTCGCGCTGGGCCGGCACTTCGGGGGCGGGGAGACCTCGGGGCTCCGGCCGGGTTTCGCCGGCGGGACGCCGCTGGCCGGTGGGCGCCACACCGACCAGCTGTGCCGGTTGGCCGGCCAGTACCCGACGGTCGTCGTCGGCGACGGCCGCAGCGCCATGTGGGGGCCGCTCGCGGACGCCGGATCGGAGCCTCTGGTCGATTCCGACGACCCGGCCACCATCTACGAGGCGGTCTGTCGCCGGCTCGATCGTCGACCACCGGACACCGTCTACGTCGTGGACGCCGAGCCGCGGTTGGTGACCGGACTGCAGACGGCTCCCTATCTGGCACCGGAGTTCCTGTCCGGCCCGCCGGCCCTCGGGATCGAACTGTCGGCCGACGCCGATGCGCTGGGCCGGCTGACCGACATCGGCGTGCACCGTTTCGTCGGCCTGTGGCCCGAGCCGGCCCGGTCCGCACGCTTCCCCGTGCGGCTGGAGCAGCCGAGCGGTGACGTGGCTCTCGACACCTACGCGTCGTTCACGTCCGACCTCGCGGGGCGTTACGCGGCTTGGGGATCGGGAGTGCTGCTGGCCGATCCGGACCTCACCGCCGCGCAGCTGTCGCGAATCGCGCACCGTCGGCTGATTCCCCTCTACGGCCGGCCGCAGCGGGCGATCCTGCAGCGGGCCGCCGCCAGCATCCGGCGGGCCGAGGAGCCGGTGCTCGGCCGCCAGTACGACGACGACGACTTCGTCGAGCTGGGTCGACTCGGCCACGGCCTGCAGGTCGTCGACCCGGGGCCACCGTTCGAGGCGTCACCCGGGCTGGCGGCGGCGCTGCCCCGTGACATTGCGTCGGCCGTCGAGCCGGCGGACGCCGAGCTGGCCGGGTGGGCGGACGAGGGTCGGATCCTCGTCACCTTGTGCTTGTGGGCCGGCATGATCCGTGAAGTCGACGCCATCCCCCGGTTGCTGGATCTGGTTCTGGACACCGGGCTGCGGGCCGGGCTGATCGTGACAACCGAGACGATCCGGGCCGGCGACGCGCTGCTTCCGCTGGCCGTCGAGGTGGACCGAGGCGGCCTGCTCGGTCGGCTCGAGCCCGTGCTGGGCAGTACCGGACACGGGGTCGCGGCGGAATGGGACCTGCCCGACGGCGTGCTCGCTGATCGGCTGGTCAGCGCCTGCCGCAGCTTCGCCGAGTTGCCGGCGCCGCTTCGCCCCCGTGGCTGGTGGCCGCTGCTCGACACCCCGCTGCGCCGGAGCGTGCCGCCGCCGGTGCGTCTGGACGGTCATCCACGGTTGCTGTTCACCCGGCGGGCCGAAGTTCACGTGGAGGGTGCCGAAGCCGCCGGGGGCGGTGGCTCCCGAGTGCACGCTCGCCGGTTGGCCGGCGAGATCGTGCGGCGGGCCGGGGCGGAGGCGCTGTTCGGCGAGCGGCGGCCCTTCGACGGCCGCCGCCCCGGGGCCTTCGAACCGCGGATCGGAGCTGCCGTGGCGGACTGCGGCCTCGAGTACATGTTCACCAAGGCCGGCTTCGGCCGGCAGCGCGTGCTCTGGCGGCGCGACGGGTTCGTGGCGCTGCCGTTCACCGCCGGCCACTGGGATGGTTGGTCGCCGTTCTACACGGTGCGCCGGGCCGGCGACATCGAGGCCGCGGAACGGCGGCTGCGGCTGCGCCGCGGGCCCGGCTGGTTGGTCAGCACAGTCGACAGCCCACTGTTCGCGCTGGCCGGAGAGGTGTGGGAACACGGTGCCCAGCTGCACCGGCTCGCGGCCCGCGTCGCCGGCGGCGACCGTCTGGTCAACGTGACCCCGTCGGTGCTCGCCCGCTACGCGCGGCTGCTCGACGACCGGAGGCTGGGCTCGTGACGAGCGTGCTGGACGAGCTGGACGCGGCGGCCCCGGGACCGGTGATCGTGTGGGGCTCGCTTCCCCCGGAAGGCCGCGACTACGACCTGGTCTGCGTCCCGCAAGACGCCGCTCCGTTCGCGGCAGCGCTTCGAACGCTCGGCTTCTCCGTGCACCGGCCGGCGACCCGTTGGATCCGAGTGAGCGACTGCGAACTCCAGGTCGTCGACCTCGTCCCGGCCGACCGCCTCGGCATTCCGGGGCCGGAGATCGCGGACCTGTTCGCGGCGGCCCTGCCGCTTCCTGGCCACACCCGGATGTTCGTGCCGGGTCCGGTGCACGAGCTGCTCCTGCAGACCCTCAAGGGAACCCCCGGGGTGCCACTGCCACGGCATCGGCGGGCCCGTTTGGAGATGGCCCTCCGCGCGGACGCCGACGGGTGGGAGCACGCGTGGTTGCGGGCCACCCGCTGGGGCATCGAGGAGGACCTCGAGCGGCTCAAGCTCGCCTGGCGCACCGGGCTGCCGCTGGCCGCCCCCGTGCCGCGCCTGCGCTCGCGGGTCCGGTCCCGGGTCAGGTCGCGGATCCGGTCACCGATGAAGCGACCGGACCGCGCAACCGGGTGGCTCGTGAGCCTGTCCGGGCTGGACGGGTCCGGGAAGTCGCTGCAGGCCAGGCTGTTGCGGGCGGCGATGGACAATCTCGGCCAGGACACCGTGATCGAGTGGGCCCGGCTAAGCCACAATGCCGGGCTCGACACGATCGCCCGGCCGGTGAAGCGGCTGCTGTCGATCCGCACGCGTCCCGGTCCGGCGACCGGGCCGGAGCCCGCCGGGGCGGCGTCCGATCCCGCCCCGCAACCAGCCCCGCGACCAGCCCCGCAACCAGCCCCGCAACCAGCCCCGCAACCAGCCCCGCGGCGGGTCGATCACCGCCTCGTCACCCAGTCGTGGGCACTCATCGTCGCGCTGGCGAACGCCTTCACCTATCGGCGGGTTGTGCGCCGGCACACCCGCCGGGGCCGCAACGTGATCTGTGACCGCTACCTGCTGGACTCCTACGTGCAGCTGCGCTTCCGCTACGGGCGGCAGCGCGAGTTCGCCCTGCAACGCCTGCTGCTGCGGATCGTGACCCCCCGACCGCAGCTGTCCTACCTGCTGGTCGTCCCGCCGGAGACCGCCAACTCGCGCAAGGCCGACCAGTTCACGTTGCCGGAGCTCGGCGAGCAGGCTCAGCTCTACGTCGAGGAGTCAGCCCGGTTGCCGGTGCGCGCCATCGACGGGTCCCGTGCCGCGGAGGAGGTGTTCGCGCAGATCGTCCGCGAGGTCCTCGACGAGCTGCCCGAGTGACCCACCCGGTCGGCGCCGTCCGGCGGCGGTCGATGCCGCACCGCGGCCGGTACGTTGCGTTCGTGCAAGCGTCCCCCAGCCGGCTGGCCCGCACCAAGGCCGCGCTGCCCTGGCCGGCGAAGGCCGTCGCGAAGATGGTCCTGGCCCGGCTGCCGGTGCCATACCGGTGGTGGAAGAAGCTGTCGCTGTTCGAGCACGGCCGGATGGACGATCCCGGCTACGTGCTTGGCGTCGTCCGCGAGCACGTAGCCGCGCTGGGCCGGCCGCTCGAGGGCGCCACCTGCCTGGAGCTCGGCCCCGGGGACTCCCTGGCGTCAGCCCTGGTGCTGGCCGCACTCGGCGCCGGCCGGATCCTGCTCGTCGACGTCGGCCCCTTCGCGACCGTGGATCTCGGCGCCTACGCGCGATTGGCCGCCGGCCTGCGCGAGCAGGGGCTGCCGGTCCCGACGGTCGAGACGGCCGGGTCGGTGCCCGCGATGCTCGACCGCCTGCACGCGACGTACCTCAGCGACGGTCTCGCCTCCCTGCGCGGGATCGCCTCCGCAAGCGTGCATCTCGTCTGGTCGCATGCGGTGCTCGAGCACGTCCGCCGCGCGCAGGTGGCCGACACCCTCGCCGAACTGCGCCGGGTCAGCGCTGCCGACGGGGTCTCCTCGCACCGCATCGACCTGCGCGATCACCTGGCCGAAAGCCTCAACAACCTACGGTTCCCCCGCGCCCTCTGGGAGTCCAGGCTCATCGCCGGGTCCGGGTTCTACACCAACCGGATGCGGCATCCGGACTGGCTCGCCGCCTTCGCCACCGCCGGCTTCGAGGTCGTTACCGACGAGCCGCAGCGGTGGCCGGTGATTCCGCTGGATCGCCGTCGCCTGGCCGGCGAGTTCCGCGGGCTCCCCGACCCCGACCTGCGTGTCCTCGACGTCCGGATCGTGGCTCGCCCCGGCTGACCGCTCGCGTCCGCTTCGCAGTCGAGTAGAGTCGGCGCATGCGAGTGCCGGTCGTCACCCTCCTTCTCGGGCCGCGCTGACCCGGTACGTCCGGCAGGTGCGGCAGCCCTCCCCGGAGGGCTTTTTTCATGCCCCGGCTAGCCCTCGGCTAGCCCCGGCTAGCGTGGCGCCGATCGACCGAGGAAGGACCCGATGACCGACACGGAGTCGACAGCCGCGGCGGAGCCGGGGTCCCGCGACGGCTACGACCCGCATGCCCTGGTCGACCGATGGCTGCCGGTGTGGGACGACCTGCGGCTCTACGAGACCGCCGGACCGGAAGACCCACGGCCCCGCCGGTACGTGCTCGACATGTTTCCCTACCCGTCCGGGGACCTGCACATGGGCCACGCGGAGGCGTTCTCGATCGGCGACGCGGTGGCCCGGTTCGCCCGGATGCGCGGCTACAACGTGCTGCACCCGATCGGGTGGGACTCCTTCGGTCTGCCCGCCGAGAATGCCGCCTTCCGGCGCGGGCTCGACCCCCGCGTGTGGACCTACGACAACATCGAGGTGCAGGCGGAATCCTTCCGCCGGCTCGGGATCTCCTTCGACTGGCGGATCAGGCTGCACACCTCCGATCCCGAGTACTACCGCTGGACCCAGTGGTTGTTTCTCCGGTTGTTCGAACGCGGTCTCGCATACCGCAAGGCGTCGCCGGTGAACTGGTGCCCGGTGGACCAGACCGTGCTGGCCAACGAGCAGGTGATCGCCGGGCACTGCGAACGTTGCGGCGCGCAGGTCACCAAGCGCACCCTTACCCAGTGGTTCTTCCGGATCACCGACTACGCCGACCGGCTGCTCGACGACATGGCCGAGTTGGAGGGCCGCTGGCCCGGTCCGGTGCTCACCATGCAGCGAAACTGGATCGGCCGCTCGACCGGGGCCTACGTCGATTTCCGGATCGAAGGTCACGCGGAACCCGTCCGGGTGTTCACCACCCGCCCGGACACGCTGTTCGGTGCGACGTTCTTCGTCGTCGCGGCCGACGCACCGCTGGCCGCGGAGCTGTGCGCCGAGGAGCAGCGGGGCGCCTTGCAGGCCTACGTCGACCAGGTCAAGTCGACCAGCGAGATCGAACGGCTGGCGACCGACCGGCCCAAGACCGGGGTCTTCCTCGGTAGGCACGCGACGAATCCGGTGAACGGGGAGCGGATCCCGGTATACGCCGCGGACTACGTGCTCGCCGACTACGGCACCGGCGCGATCATGGCGGTGCCGGCCCACGACCAGCGTGACCTGGACTTCGCTCGGGTTTTCGACCTGCCGGTCCGGACCGTGGTCGGCACCGGTGAGCCGGACCCAGCGGACACCGGCATCGCGACCCTCGGCGAAGGCCGGGCGGTCAACTCCGGCCGCTACGACGGACTGCCGACCGCCGAATGCAAGGCACGGATCGTCGCCCACCTGTCCGGGGACGGCCACGGCGAACCGGCGGTTACCTACCGGCTGCGCGACTGGTTGATCTCCCGGCAGCGCTACTGGGGCTGCCCGATCCCGATCGTGCACTGCCCGACTTGCGGACCGGTGCCGGTGCCGGAGTCCGATCTGCCGGTCCGGCTACCCGACTCGGGCTACCAGCTGCGGCCCGACGGCGGCCGGTCCCCACTGCAGACCGCGGAGGCGTGGCTCACCACCGTTTGCCCGCGTTGCTCGGAACCGGCGACCCGCGACACCGACACGATGGACACCTTCGTCGACTCGTCCTGGTACTACCTGCGCTATCCCTCCGTGAACGACACCGGACAGCCGTTCGACCCCGACCGCACCCGAAGCTGGCTCCCGGTCGACGAGTACGTCGGCGGGGTAGAGCACGCGATTTTGCACCTGCTCTACTCCCGCTTCTTGACCAAGGCCCTGCACGACATGGGTCTGCTCGAGTTCACCGAGCCGTTCCGCGCGCTGACCAACCAGGGTCAGGTGATCATGGATGGCGAGGCGATGAGCAAGACGAAGGGCAACCTGGTCGACCTCCAGGAGGAGATCGGCCGGCACGGCGCGGACGCGGTCCGTCTGACCATGCTCTTCGCCGGTCCGCCGGAGGACGACATCGACTGGGCCGATCTTTCGCCGACGGGAGCCCGGAAATGGCTGGCCCGGGTCTGGCGGCTGGCCGTCGACGTCGGCCCGGCCGGCGCCCCGGGGGGACCGGAATCGGACGCGTCCACCGCCGCGGGCGGCGACTCCGCCATTCGTACCGCCGTCCATCGGCTGACCGATGAGGCGACCGGTCTGACCGAGGGCAAGCGTTTCAACGTCGCGATCGCCCGGCTGATGGAACTCACCAGCCTGCTCCGGCGCGCCGTCGATGCGGGCGCCCTCGACCGGCCCGACGAGGCGGCGGTCGTCCGGGAGGGGGCCGGCTTCCTCAGCCGGATGCTCGCCGTGTTCGCCCCGTTCACCGCCGAGGAGACCTGGTATCTGCTCGGCAACTCGCCGTCGGTGCTCCAAGCCGGTTGGCCGGAGCCGGATCCAGCGCTTGTGGTCGAGTTGACCGTTACTTGCGTCGTGCAGGTGGCCGGGAAAGTCCGGGAGCGGCTCGAGGTCGCGGCCGACATCGACGAGGAGACCTTGCGCGCGGCCGCCCTCGGGTCGCCGGCCGTGCAGCGAGCCCTGGACGGGCGGCCGGTCCGCGCCGTCATCGTCCGCCCCCCGCGGCTGGTCAACATCGTCCCCGAATTGAGCCAGGCTCCATCCGGGGGGTGAGCCGCTCCGGCCGGCCGATTCCTCGGCGAAGCGGCTGGTGGCTACCGTGACGGACATGTCGGGTTCGGGTCGGGTTGCCGTCGTCACCGACTCCACCGCCTACCTGCCGGACGGGCTCGCCGGGCGCTACGACGTCGCCGTCGTACCGCTCCGGGTCGTGATCGACCACCGATCCGGAGCCGAGGGCCGCGACGTGCACCCGGCTGAGGTCGCCGAGCTGCTCGGCGGGCCGGGCCACCGCCGCCACCGGATCACCACGTCCCGGCCGAGCCCGCAGGACTTCACCGTCGCCTACCAGGCCGCGGCGCGGGCCGGGGCGAGGGCGCTGGTCTCGGTGCACCTGTCCGGTGCGCTGTCCGGGACGGTGGAGTCCGCCCGTCAGGCCGCCGGCTCGGCGCCGGTCCCGGTCCGGGTCGTCGACTCGCGGACCACCGCGATGGGTCTGGGTTTCGCCGTCCTCGCGGCCGCTGAACTGGCCGCCGGCGAGCGTTCGCTGGACGAGGTGGCCACCGCGGCCGAGCTCGCCGCCGGTCGGACGACGACGCTGTTCTACGTCGACACCCTCGAATACCTGCGCCGGGGCGGGCGGATCGGGCAGGCCTCAGCGCTGCTCGGGTCGGCACTCGCGATGAAGCCGTTGCTCCACATGGCCGGTGGGGGGATCGAGGCGCTGGAGAAGGTGCGCACCGCAAGCCGGGCGATCGGCCGACTCGCCGAGCTCGCCGTCGACGCGGCCGGCACCGGTCCGGTGGACATCGCGGTGCATCATCTCGGGTCCCCGGACCGGGCCGACGCGCTCGCCGCAACGCTGCGTGGCCGGTTGCCCGCACTCCACGCGCTCTACGTCGGCGAGGTGGGTGCCGTGATCGGGGCGCACGTCGGCCCCGGCGTGCTCGCCGCCGTCGTCTCCCGCCGCTGACCCGCGGGTGGGATGCTGCCCCCATGCCCCCGCCGACGCGGATCAGCCCGGCGACCCTCGTTCTCGGTGATGAGGACCTGCTGGTCTCCCGGGCGGTGTCCCGGATCGTCGACCTGGTGCGCGCGGCCGATCCGGCGGCCGATGTCGTCGACCTGCCGGCCGCCGGGATCGACGCCGATCGTTTCGACGAGATCAGCTCGCCGTCGTTGTTCGGCGAACGCCGCGTCCTCGTCATCCGAGACGCGCATCAGGCGGCTAAGCCGCTCGCCGAGGCGATCCTTCGGCAGGCATCCGCGCCGGCCGACGACATCGCCCTCGTCGTAACGCACGCCGGGGGGGCCCGCGGGAAGGCCCTCGCCGACGGCCTGCGAGCGGCCGGCGCCGAACTCGTCGAGTGCCCGAAGCCACGCTGGCCGGAGGACCGCGAACGGTTCCTGATCGATGAGGTTGCCGCCGCCGGTGGCACGATCACGCGGGAGGCGGCGCAGGCCTTGCTCGTCGCCCTCGGCACCGACCTGCGGGACCTCGCCAACGCGGCGGCCCAGCTGGCAGCGGACTCCGGAGGTTCGGTCGACGAGGTGGTGGTTGCCCGCTACCACAGCGGGCGCGCCGACGCGAGCAGCTTCGCAGTCGCCGATCGGGCGGTCGAGGGCAACCTCGCCGGTGCCCTCGAGCTGCTGCGCTGGGCGCTCGGCGTCGGACAGTCCGCCGCCGGCATGACCGCCGCACTTGCGATCAACCTGCGGACCATCGCGCAAGTCGCCGGGGCCGGTCGGTCGAGTTCCGCCCAGGCCGTCGCGGCCGAGCTGCGGCTGCCGGTATGGAAGGTACGCAAGGCCCAGGGCTGGGCCCGCGGATGGCATCCGGAAGCGCTGGGCGTGGCCGCCCGGGCCGTCGCCGCGGCCGACGCCGCGGTCAAGGGCGCCGAGGTCGATGCCGGATTCGCCGTCGAGCGAGCCGTGCTGGCGGTCACGGCTGCGAGGAACGGCACGTGACCGCCCCGGGCCGGATTCCGATGTATTGGCGGCTCCTGCGCCTGCGTCACCTGCGCCCGAACGGCTGGCAGCGCGCCCTGTTCGCCGACGCCCCGCTCGCGGCCGCCGCGGTGCTCGTCCTGGCCGACGTGGTCAGCGCGTGGACTCTCGTGGCTCTTCCCGTGACGGTCGCCATCGTCGTCAAGCTCAACGATGCCCTCGCTGGACTGCTCCTGCGCGGTGGCACCGACGGCGCGGGGCCGCCGGAGCTCGGAGCCTGATCAGAGCGCGGCGGCTCGCTTCGCCATCGCCGACTTCTTGTTCGCCGCCTGGTTGGCATGGATGACGCCCTTGCTGGCCGCCTTGTCCAAGGTGCGTGACGCCTCGCGCAGCAACTCCTGGCTGGCCGCCTGGTCACCGGCGTCGGCCGCCTCCCGGAACTTGCGTACCGCGGTTCTCACCGACGACTTGACCGCCTTGTTGCGCAGCCGGGCCTTCTCATTGGTCTTGATCCGCTTGAGCTGGGACTTGATGTTGGCCACGCGGGAACCTCGGTTGGTCGTCGGGGGAGCGGCCGGGTGTGAGGCGAAGCCGCGGATACGCACGATATCAGCGCGCTCCGCTCGCGGTCCACACACTCGACCGGCCCCGCTGTGGGACGATGGGCCGTGCCCGCCACTGCGCCGGCCGGCACCGACCCGGCCCGGATCCGCAACTTTTCGATCATTGCGCACATCGACCACGGCAAGTCCACCCTCGCCGACCGGATGCTCGAGGTCACCGGGTTGGTCGAGGGCCGGCGGATGCGCGCCCAGTACCTGGACCGGATGGACATCGAGCGCGAGCGCGGGATCACGATCAAGGCGCAGAACGTCCGCCTGCCCTGGGTCTGCGGCGGCGCCGACTACGTCCTGCACCTCATCGACACCCCCGGCCATGTCGACTTCTCCTACGAGGTCTCCCGTTCGCTCGCGGCCTGCGAGGGTGCGGTGCTGCTCGTCGACGCGGCGCAGGGGATCGAGGCGCAGACCCTCGCCAACCTCTACCTCGCGCTCGAGAACGACCTGCACGTCATCCCGGTGCTCAACAAGATCGACCTCCCGGCGGCCCAACCGGACAAGTACGCCGAGGAGATCGCGCACATCCTCGGCTGCGGGCCGGGCGAGGTGTTCCGGGTTTCGGCGAAGACCGGGGAAGGGGTGCGTGACTTGCTCGACGCGGTCGTCGCGCAGGTGCCCGCCCCGCAGGGCGACCCGGACGCGTCGCCGCGTGCGCTGATCTTCGACTCGATCTACGACCAGTACCGGGGGGTCGTGAGCTACGTCCGGGTCGTCGACGGCCGACTGTCCACTCACGACCGCTGCCTCATGATGTCGACCCGGGCGGCGCACGAGACCCTGGAGGTCGGCGTCATCGCGCCGGAGCCGGTGGCCACCGGCTCGCTCGGGGTCGGCGAGGTCGGCTACCTCATCTCCGGCGTGAAGGACGTTCGACAGGCACGGGTCGGTGACACCGTGACCAGCGCGACCCGGCCGGCTACCCAGATGCTGGCCGGCTACCGGGACCCTAAGCCGATGGTCTACTCCGGGCTGTATCCGCTCGACGGCTCGGACTACCCGATGCTGCGCGACGCCCTGGACAAGCTCCAGCTCAACGACGCGTCGTTGGTCTACGAACCGGAGACCTCCGCCGCCCTGGGCTTCGGGTTCCGGTGCGGCTTCCTTGGGTTGCTGCACCTGGAGATCGTGCGGGAGCGCCTCGAACGCGAGTTCGGCCTCTCGCTCATCTCCACCGCACCGAACGTCGTCTACGCGGTGCACCTGGAGACCGGCGAGGAGCTCGTGGTCACCAATCCGAGCGACTGGCCGGAAGGCAAGATCGCCGAGGTCCGGGAGCCGGTGGTGAAGGCCATGCTCCTGCTACCGAGTGAGTATGTCGGTGCCGTGATGGAGCTCTGCCAGTCCCGCCGGGGCCTGCTCGAAGGGATGGACTATCTGTCCGCGGATCGGGTCGAGTTGCGCTACCGGCTGCCGCTCGGCGAGATCATCTTCGACTTCTTCGACACGCTGAAGTCGCGGACCCGGGGCTATGCCTCCCTCGACTACGAGCCGGTCGGAGACGAGCCGGCCGAGCTGGTCAAGGTCGACATCCTGCTCCAGGGCGAGCCGGTCGACGCGTTCAGCGCCATCGTGCACAAGGACAAGGCCTACGCGTACGGGGTGGCGCTGACCGCGCGGCTGCGCGAGCTCATCCCGCGCCAGCAGTTCGAGGTGCCGATCCAGGCGGCGATCGGCTCGCGGGTGATCGCCCGCGAGAACATCCGGGCGATCCGCAAGGACGTCCTCGCCAAGTGCTACGGCGGGGACATCACCCGCAAGCGCAAGCTGCTCGAGCGGCAGAAGGAGGGGAAGAAGCGGATGAAGACCATCGGCCGGGTCGAGGTACCGCAGGAGGCCTTCATCGCGGCGTTGTCCACCAACCCCGACAGCTCGGCTTGAGCCGCCCGCCCGAAGGCGAACCGGCCCCGCCTGACGGCACGCTGCCCGGCCCGGCCCGGGAGCAGCTCGGCCGGCGGCCGTTCGGCGTCTACGTGCACGTCCCGTTCTGCACGGCACGCTGCGGCTACTGCGACTTCAACACTTACACGGCGAGCGAACTGGGCGGGGGCGTCTCGCCGGCCAGCTACCGGCCGCTCGTCGAAGCCGAGCTGGCCCTGGCCCGGCGGGTCCTCGACGGCTTCCCGGGTCCGGTGGGCACGGTCTTCTTCGGCGGCGGCACCCCGTCGCTGCTCCCCGCCGACGACATCGTCGCGCTGCTCGACGCGCTCGGGGCGTCGTTCGGGCTGGCCGGCGACGTCGAGGTCAGCGTCGAGGCCAATCCCGAGTCGCTGGACCGGGCCTACCTCGACCGGCTGGTAGCCGGCGGGGTGACCCGACTCTCCCTGGGTATGCAGTCGGCCAGCCCGCGGGTGCTGGCCGCGCTCGACCGGGTGCACACCCCCGGCCGGGTGGTCGAGGCGGTGGCCGACGCCCGGGCGGCCGGGATCGGGCAGCTCAGCCTCGACCTCATCTACGGCGCGCCGGGGGAGACCGCGGCAGAGTGGCGCGGCTCGCTCGACGCCGCGCTGAGCGCCGCGCCGGATCACGTCTCCGCGTATGCGCTCACCGTCGAGCCAGGCACCCGGCTTGCCGCCCGGATCGGCCGTGGCGAGCTGGCCGGGCCGGACGACGACGTTCTCGCCGACCGGTACCTGCTCGCCGAGGAGGTCCTGTCCGCGGCCGGTCTGCGCTGGTACGAGGTGTCGAACTGGGCCGGCTCCCGGGACGCCCGGTGCCGGCACAACCTCGGCTACTGGTCCGGCGCCGACTGGTGGGGTTTCGGACCAGGGGCGCACAGCCACGTGGGCGGCGTCCGGTGGTGGAACGTCCGGCACCCGTCGGCGTACGCGGAGCTGGCCCGGGCCGGCCGGAGTCCGGCCGCCGCCCGGGAGATCCTCGACCCGGGGGCTCGGCAGCTCGAACGGGTGATGCTCGGCCTGCGGATCGTGGAAGGGCTGCCCCTCGGCGAGCTGTCTGCGACCGGCCGCCGCGGCGCGATCAGGGCCGCCGCCGACGGCCTGCTCGACCCGGTCGCCCTGGCGGACGGCCGCGCGGTGCTCACCGTCCGCGGCCGGTTGCTGGCCGACGCCGTGGTCCGGGATCTCACCGACTGATCAGGCGGAGTCGGCGGCCTCGACGGATGGGCCGGGAGCCTCCTCGCCGAGGGCGGTCTCGACCGCCTCGGCCATCGCCGCCCGGAAGGTGGCGAGCAGCGCCTGCCCGGCCAGCGGCTGGATGATCTCGATTACCGAACCGATCCCCGCCCAGCGTTCCTCCGGGCGACCGGCGTCGACGAACTCGCGCCAGACCGTGTCGCGGACCAGGTCCACGTAGAGCGTCGCGGCCCGCTCGGCCAGCCGGGTGACCTTGAGCTGGGTCGCGAGCACCGCCTCCAGCGGCAACCCGAGCCGCACCACCTGCTGCCCCGCGGCGAGCAGCGACGGGTTGAGGACGCGCACCCGCCCCGGGCCGGCGCGCTCCACCACGCCGAGCTTCACCAGGGTGTCTAGCGCTCGTTCGTCGGGGGCGGTGCCGGCCCGCTCGGCGAGCGCGGCGGTCTCGATCTCCTCCGGCTCGTCGGGCAGCCACGGGGTGACGACGGCCCGCATGGCCGCGAGCTCCGCGGCGCTCGCGTCGGCCGGTGCGTGCCGGAGCAGCCGGGCGACGGCGGCCAGGGTGTAGCCCTCGTCGAACAGCTGCCGGACCAGGTTGAGCCGGGCGACGTGCGCCGCCCCGTAGTAGCCGGTCCGGCCGACCAGCCGGGGCGGCGGGAGCAGCCCGCGGGATGCGTACGCCCGCACATTGCGCACCGTCATGCCGACCCGCGCGGCGAGCCGGTCGATGGTGAGCTCGTCCCCGGATCCGGATCCGGATCCGTGACGAGCGTCACCCGGTGCCGCGATTGACATCCCGCCACGATACCGCTCTCATGTGACATAGCTAGTGTCACATGATGTATGACACGTCGGAGGGGTGCTCATGGCGACCATCGCAACCGAGCCGCGAAGCGCGGAACAGACCGCGGAGCGGCTGCTGCACGCCTCGGCTGAGCACTGGTTCGATCCCCTGACGGCGATCGACTGGGACGCTCCGCTGGCCCCCGACCGGGGCTGCATGCCGGCGCACCGGGTCAGCCTGTTCGGCACCGAGCTGTGGGACCGGATGAGTTCCGAGCAGCGGCTCGACCTGTCCCGGCACGAGATCGCGAGCCTGGCGGGGGTCGGGATCTGGCTCGAGACGATCCTGCTCCAGATGCTGGCCCGCCACATCTACGACCGGGATCCGCGGACCCGGCACGTGCAGTACGCCCTCACCGAGATCGCCGACGAGTGCCGACACTCCGTCATGTTCGCCAGGATGATCGAGAAATTGGGCTGCCCGAACTACCGGCCGCAGGGTCTGGCCCACGCGCTCGGCCGGTTGATGAAGACCGTGTCCGCCGGGCCGGAGATCTTCGCGGCGGCCCTCATCGCGGAGGAGATCCTCGACCGGATGCAGCGGGAGGGGATGGCCGACGCCTCGCTCCAGCCGCTGGTTCGTGAGGTATCCCGGATCCACGTCGTCGAGGAGGCCCGGCACGTCCGCTACGCCCGCGAGGCGCTGATCCGGGTCATGCCGAGGCTCGGTCCGCTCCAGCGCGAGCGGGTCCGGTTCGCGACCGCGGCCTCCGCCTGCGTGATCAGCAGTCAGCTCATCCATCCCGGGGTGTACGCCGCGGTCGGCCTCGACCCGACCGAGGCCCGCCGGGCGGCCGCGACCAACCCCCACCACCGGGCGACGTTGGCCTGGGCCGCCGAGCGGCTCGCCGCCTTCTTCACCGAGGTAGGGGTGCTGGGCGGCCCGTCCACCGCGCTGTGGCGGCGGGCGGGCCTCCTGTCCTGAGCCCATGATCAGCGCGAGTGTGCAATTTCCGACACCGGCCCACGCGTGGCCGACGCCGCGAGACGTCGGAAATTGCACACTCGCCGGCTCGGCCCGGGAAGCTCGGCGGCGCCGTACACTGGCACTCGGTGGCGGTGAGTGCCAGGCGGAGGTGACCGGCATGCTCGACGATCGCAAGCTCGACGTGCTTCGGGCCATCGTCGAGGACTTCGTCTCGACGAACGAGCCGGTCGGGTCGAAGACCCTCGTGGAGCGCCATCACCTGCACGTTTCTCCGGCGACGATTCGAAATGACATGGCGGCCCTCGAGGAGGAGGGCTACATCACCCAGCCGCACACCAGCGCGGGGCGGATCCCGACCGACCGTGGCTACCGGCTGTTCGTCGACCGGCTTTCCACGGTCAAGCCGCTCTCCACGCCGGAGCGGCGCGCTATCGAGTCCTTCCTCGAGGGTGCCGTCGACCTCGACGACGTCGTCCGGCGCACCGTCCGGCTGCTCGCCCAGCTCACCCGGCAGGTGGCCGTCGTCCAGTACCCGTCGCTGTCCCGCTCCTCCGTCCGGCACATGGAGCTCGTGCCGATCGCCCCAGCCCGGCTGCTTGTCGTGCTCATCGTGGACACCGGCCGGATCGAGCAGCGCGTCGTCGAGCTCCCCGACGTGGTCGGGGAGGACACGGTGCGCGACCTGCGCGACGCGATCAACGGCCGGATCGCCGGCCGGCCGCTCGAGGAGGCGCCGAGCGCGATCTCCGATCTGCCGGAGGCGGTCGGGCCGGAGCGGCGGACCTTGGCCGAGCTGGTCGTCTCGGTGACCCTGGAGACTCTGGTCGCGCAGCCGGAGGAGCGGGTCGTGCTCGCCGGTACGGCGAACCTGGCCCGGTTCACCACCGACTTCCCCCTGGTCATCCAGCCGATCCTCGAGGCGCTCGAGGAGCAGGTGGTCCTGCTCACCCTGCTCGGCGAGGCGCAGGACCCGACCACGATCAAGGTGAGCATCGGTGGGGAAAACCCCCACCTGGGCCTGCAGACCGCGTCGATCGTCACCACCGGCTACGGCAGCGGTGACCGGGCGTTGGCCAGTCTCGGGGTGCTCGGCCCCACCCGGATGGACTACCCCGGCGCGATGGGGGCGGTCCGTGCCGTCGCCCGCTACCTCGGGCACATCCTGGCGGAGTCGTGACGGCAGCCGGGAGCGGCCGCTGATGGCCGTCGACTACTACTCCGTCCTCGGGGTACGCCGCGACGCCGGCACCGAGGAGATCAAGAAGGCCTACCGGCGGCTCGCCCGCGAGCTGCACCCCGACGTGAACCAGGACCGGGCGTCGCAGGAGCGGTTCAAGGAGGTCACCGCCGCCTACGAGGTGCTTTCCGACCCGGCGAAGCGCGAGATCTTCGACCTTGGCGGCGACCCCCTGTCGGCGTCGGGGGCTGCGGCGGGTGCCGCTCCGTTCGCCGGCTTCGCGGGGTTCGGCGACATCATGGACGCCTTCTTCGGGGCCGGTGGGGGGGCCCGCCGCCCGCGCACCCGGGTGCGGCAGGGCGCCGATGCGCTGATCCGGCTGGACCTCGACCTCGCCGAGACCGCCTTCGGCCTCGCCCGGGAACTCACCATCGACACCGCGGTCGCCTGCGCCATGTGCAAGGGGGCCGGGACCGCACCCGGCACCCACCCGGAGACCTGCCCGACCTGCCGGGGACGCGGCGAGATCGCCACGACCACCCGGTCCTTCCTCGGCCAGGTGGTGACTGCCCGGGCCTGCCCGGACTGCGGTGGCGTCGGCACGAAGATCCGCCACGCCTGCCCGGACTGCGCCGGCGAGGGCCGGGTCCGCACCCGGCGAACACTCACGCTCACCGTGCCGGCCGGCGTGGAGGACGGGATGCGGTTGCGGCTGGCCGGCGAAGGTGAGGTGGGGCCCGGGGGCGGCCCGCCGGGCGATCTCTACGTCGAGATCCGGGAACGCCAGCACCCGGTGTTCGAACGACACGGCGACGACCTGCATTGCAAGGTCACCTTGCCGATGACCGCCGCCGCGCTCGGCACCCAGGTTTCGCTCCAGACCCTGGACGGCGAGGAGGTTCTCGACATCCGACCCGGCACCCAGCCGGGCAGTGTGCTCACCCTGCGCGGCCAGGGGGTCCCGCACCTGTCCCGGGAAACGCAGCGGGGAGATCTGCACGTTCACGTGGAGGTCGTGACACCGACCCGGCTCGACCCGGAGCAGGAGAGGCTGCTCCGGGAGCTCGCGGAGTTGCGTGGCGAGGACCACCCGCAGGCGACGATCGGCGCCGGAGGGCGGATCTTCTCCCGGCTGCGCGACGCCTTCCGGTGACCGCGCCGGTCTTCCTCTGCACCCGAGACCAGCTGGATGGCGACGTCGTGGTCCTCGCCGGCGCCGAGGGCCATCACGGCGCCGACGCCCGCCGGATGCGCCCCGGAGAGCGGCTGCGACTCACCGACGGGAACGGGCGGGTGGCCGACGGCGTCGTCACCACCGCGACCCGGGGGCAGCTCGGCGTGGCCGTGCAGAGCCGCTCCGACGTGCCGGCTCCGACCCCGCGGATCACGGTCGTGCAGGCGCTGGCCAAGGGGGACCGGGCCGAACGGGCGATCGAGGCGATGACCGAGATCGGCGTCGACGAATTCGTGCCCTGGGCCCCGCAACGCGCCATCGTGGCGTGGCGTGGGGAGCGGGTCGATCGCGGGTTGGCCCGCTGGCGATCCGCCGCGGCCGCCGCCGCGAGGCAGTCCCGGCGGGTCTGGTTCCCGGTGGTCGGCGAGCTGGCCGACCGCGCCGAGGTCGAGCGGCGGATCGCGGCCGCCACTTTCGCCGTCGTCTGCCACGAGGCCGCGGACGCGCCGCTGTCCGGTCGCGCCGTCCCGACGACCGGGGAGATCGTCATAGTGATCGGCCCCGAAGGGGGGCTCGACGAGACGGAACTGGCCGGGCTCGCCGCCGCCGGGGGACAGCCGGTCCGGCTCGGTCCGACCGTGCTGCGGACCGGGACCGCCGGCGCCGCCGCCGCCGCGCTGCTCCTCGCCGCCTCGGGCCGCTGGGCCGCCGTGGGCGACGCCTGATCGAGCCCGGCTATCCTGCCCGGCGTGGCCGAGGACTGCCTGTTCTGCCGGATCGTCGCCGGCGAGGTGCCGGCGAGCCGCGTCGCGGAGACCGCGCGCACGCTGGCCTTCCGGGACGTCAACCCGCAGGCTCCGACGCACGTTCTGGTCATCCCGAAGGAGCACCACCGGGATGTGGCGGCGCTGGTCGCCGCCGACCCCGCTCTGCTGTCCGAGCTGATGCGCGCGGCTACCGGCGTAGCGGAGCAGGAAGGGGTCCACGAGTCCGGCTGGCGTCTGGTGTTCAACACCGGCCTCGAAGGCGGGCAGACCGTCTCCCACGTGCACGGACACGTGCTCGGCGGCCGCCGGCTGGGCTGGCCACCGGGCTGAGCGAGGACCGGTGGCGAGCACCTGTCGCGGGTAGCATGGTGATCGTCGAGTCCGCGATCCGAGGGAGGCTGCGGCGGCCGGCACGGCCGCGCCCATGGCAGACACCCCACAGGTACAGACGAAGATCGTCGTCCCCGGCTCGCATGCGATGGTAAGCCTGCTCGGCTCGCGGGACGAGTTGCTCCGGGTCATCGAGCACGCGTTCCGCAGCGACATCCTCGTCCGGGGTAACGAGATCACGATTACCGGGGATCCGGCCGAGACGGAGTTGGTGAGCGAGCTGTTCGCCGAGCTGCTCACCGTCCTCGACCGCGGCGACGCGCTCACCCCGGACGCCGTGGAACGCAGCGTCGCGATGCTGCGCACGGACAGCCCCGAACGCCCGGCCGACGTGCTGACGCTGAACATCCTGTCCGGCCGTGGTCGCACGATCCGGCCGAAGACGGTGAACCAGAAGCGTTACGTGGACTCGATCGACGTGCACACCATCGTGTTCGCCATCGGCCCGGCGGGCACCGGCAAGACCTACCTCGCGATGGCGAAGGCCGTCCAGGCGCTGCAATCCCGGCAGGTCAACCGGATCATCCTCACCCGACCGGCGGTCGAGGCCGGTGAGCGGCTCGGCTTCCTCCCCGGCACGCTCTACGAGAAGATCGACCCGTACCTGCGTCCCCTCTACGACGCCCTGCACGACATGCTCGACCCGGAGTCCATTCCGCGGCTGATGGCTGCCGGCACCATCGAAGTAGCCCCGCTCGCCTACATGCGCGGTCGTACCTTGAACGATGCCTTCATCATCCTTGACGAGGCACAGAACACGAGCCCGGAACAGATGAAGATGTTCCTGACGCGGCTGGGTTTCGGCTCGAGGATCGTCGTCACCGGCGACGTGACCCAGGTGGACCTGCCGTCCGGGACGCAGAGCGGACTGCGGATCGTCCGGGACATCCTCGACGGTGTCGAGGACGTGCACTTCGTTAACCTCACCAGCCGTGACGTCGTCCGGCACAAGCTGGTGAGCGACATCGTCGACGCCTACGCCCGCCACGACGCCGCCGCCCGCGCGACGCACGGCGGTTCGCGCCGGCCCGGCCGTTCCGGCCGCTAGGACGCCTGTGTCCGTCGAGATCCTCAACGAGTCGGGTGTCGCGGTCGACGAGGTGGCGCTCGCCGCACTGGCCCGCTTCGTGCTCGACGAGCTCGGTGTGCATCGGATGGCCGAGCTGTCCATCCGGCTGGTCGATGTCGCGTCGATGGAGCGGCTGCACGAACTGTGGATGGGAGAGCCCGGCCCGACCGACGTGATGGCGTTCTCGATGGACGAGTTGCCGGCCAGCCGTGGCGACGACGACGAGTCGTTGCCGCCGGTGTTGCTCGGTGACGTCCTGCTCTGTCCCGAGGTTGCCGACCGGCAGGCCCGGCACGCCGGGCACTCGGTCGAGCAAGAGATCGACCTGCTGTGCACCCACGGCGTGCTCCACCTGCTCGGCTACGACCATGCGGAAGCGGTCGAGGAGCAGCAGATGTTCGCTGTCCAGAGCGAGCTGTTGGGCCGGTGGCGGGATACCCGGACCGCACGGGAGCCGCGATGAGCAACGGCGATGTCGGCCTGATCGTCACCGCAGCCGTGCTGGTCGCCGTGGCAGGGGCGGCCGCCTGCTCGGAGTCGGCGATCTCCCGCGTGTCCCGGGTTCACGTCGACCTGCTGGTCCGGGAGCGTCGCCGCGGCGTAGCCGCGCTGTCCCGGGTCCTCGCCGCCCCGGCCCGCTACCTCGAGCTGTTGCTGCTGCTCCGCTCCGCCGCCGCCCTCACCGCCACGGTCGCGGTCGCGGTCGTCTGCGTCGACGGGCTCGGCGGGACGTGGCTGGGAATCCTCGTCGCCGCGTCCGTCATGACCGTCACGGATTACGTCGTCGAGGCGGTGGCCCGGACGGTTGGCCGCCGCCACGCCGGCACGGTCGGCCGGGTGGTCTCCGGCACCCTGCTGTTCGGCGGGCGCCTGCTCGCGCCGCTGACCGGGGTGCTGGTGCTGCTGAGCAACGCCCTGACCCCCGGTCGTGGGCTGCGCGACGGGCCGTTCAGCTCGGAGGCCGAGCTGCGGGACATGGTCGACCTCGCCGAGGAGCGTCAGGTCATCGCCCGCAACGAGCGCGAGATGATCCATTCGGTCTTCGAGCTCGGCGACACCTTCACCCGTGAGGTCATGGTGCCGCGCACCGAAATGGTGGTGATCGAGCGGACGAAAACCGTGCGCCAGGCGCTGTCCCTCGCGCTGCGCAGCGGCTTCTCCCGGATCCCGGTGTTCGGGGAGAGCGAGGACGACATCGTCGGTGTGGTCTATCTCAAGGACCTGGCCAAGCACGCCTACGACGATGGGGCACCGTCGAACCGGGTGGACACGGCGATGCGCGCACCGACCTTCGTCCCGGATTCCAAGCCGGTCGACGAGCTGCTCCGGGAGCTACAGGCGCGCCAGACGCACCTGGCGATCGTCATCGACGAGTACGGCGGCACGGCCGGTCTCGTCACCATCGAGGACGCGTTGGAGGAGATCGTCGGCGAGATCACCGACGAGTACGACCGGGAGCTGCCACCGGTCGAGCAGGTCGACGCCGACACAGTTCGGGTGACCGCGCGCCTGCCGGTGGAGGATGTCGAGTCGATCTACCGGGTTCACCTGGAGGAGGAGGGGGTCGAGACGGTCGGTGGCCTGCTGGCCTCGGCGCTCGGCCGGGTCCCGATCCCCGGCGCCACCGTCGAAATCGCCGGGCTGACCTTCCTCGCCGAAAGTGCCAAGGGCCGGCGCAATCGGATCGGCACCGTGCTCATCCGCCGGACCGAGCAGCACCCGGCCGAGCCGATCGTGGAGCCCGCGGATGCCTGAGCCGGCGCCGCTCGACCCCGAGGACGCCAAGCTCGTCGCCCTGGCCCGGGCGGCCCGGACCCGGACGGGGGCCCTCGCCGGGGCCGCGGTCCGGGACGACACGGGACGTACCTATGTCGCCGTCTCGGTCGACTTGCCGTCGCTGCGTTTGACGGCGGTCCAGCTTGCGGTCGCGATGTCGCGCAGCAGCGGAGCCGGCCGGCTGGAGGCGGCGGTCCTGGTGAGCCCGGTGCCCGCGCCGGACCCCGCCGATCTCGCCGTGCTCCACGACGTCACCGCCGGGTTCCCGCTGCACGTGACCGACCCCGATGGCCTCCCGCACCGGTCGCAGCCGGAGTGACCGGCGCCGCGAATTTCCGCTGCGGCTTCGCCTGCCTGGTCGGGCGACCCAACGTCGGCAAGTCCACCCTCGCCAACGCTGTCGTCGGGCGCAAAGTCGCGATCACCAGCCCGCAGCCGCAGACCACCCGGCGCGCGGTCCGGGGGATCGTGCACCGATCCGACGGCCAGTTGGTTCTCGTCGACACCCCCGGCCTGCACCGCCCGCGCACCTTGCTCGGCGAACGCTTGAACAGCCTGGCCCGCTCCACCCTGGCCGAGGTCGACGTCGTCTTGTTCTGTGTGCCGGCCAACGAGAAGGTCGGCCCCGGCGACCGCTTCATCGCGGCCGAACTGGCCGGGCTGAAGGGAACAGCCGTGGTGGCCGTGGTGACCAAGACCGACCTGGCCGACCGGGATCGGGTCGGCGAGCGGCTACTCGAGGTGGCCGGTCTCGGGACGTGGGCGGAGATCGTGCCGGTCTCGGCCGAAGCCGGCTACCAGGTAGATCTGCTGCTCGATCTGATCGTGCCGATGCTGCCGCCGGGGCCGCCGCTGTACCCCGACGGTGAGCTCACCGACGAGCCTGATGTGGTGCTCGTCGCCGAGCTCGTCCGTGAGCAGGCCCTGGTCGGGGTGCGCGACGAGCTTCCGCATTCGATCGCGGTCACCGTGGAGGAGATCCGCCCGCGACCCGACTCGGATCTGCTCGACATCGGCGCGGTGCTCTGGGTGGAGCGGCCGAGTCAGAAGGCGATCGTGATCGGTGTCGGCGGGGAGCGGCTCAAGACGATCGGCAGTCGGGCCCGACAGCAGATCGAGGCACTGCTCGGCGCCCGGGTCTACCTCGATCTGCGGGTGAAGGTCGCCAAGGATTGGCAACGCGACCCCCGGCAGCTGCGCCGGCTCGGCTTCTGAGCCCGGGTCAGGAGATCGTCGCGGCGGTTGCCGAGGCGCCTCCGGCGAGACCGCCCCCGTGCGGCACCCATGGCCCGACGGTCGGCGAGAGCCGGCGCGAATACAAATGACCGTTGGTGCCCTCGACGTACGCGGTGACCAGCGGCGGTTGGCTGGCGTTCGGCTGATCCGAAAGACCCACGCCACCGACGAGGCCGCCGCCGAAATTCGCCACCGGCGTGAACGCGCCGGTGGTCGTCGTGGCGTAGTACAGATGGTGGCCGGCACCGCTGCACCCGAAGCCCAGTGTGGTGCCCTCGACGGCGAGCGCCGGTCGGTCGTAGCAGCTGAATGGCGTGTGGTGCCAGCCGGAGCCGACCAGGCCACCGGCCGGCGTGACCCGCACGGTCTGCTCGTACAGCGGGTAAGGGCCCGAGCCGGGCCCGTCGACGAAGGCCTCCACGGTCCCGTCGATCTCGGCGACGGCCGGGCCGCTCGTGGCGTAGCCGCCGATCCCGGTAAATGCGCCGAGTCCCTGCTGGTCGATGGTCGGCACGGCCGCCGCCGGCGAGGCGAAGGTGGCGTACCCGATGTAGACCTCGTGGTTCGACGGATTCACGCAGGCGACGTACAGGTCCCCGCTTCCGGGCAGGGCGAACGCCGCGATGTCCCCGCAGCCGACGGTGGATTTCGGCACCAGGCGGGTCCACCCGGTTGTGTCGCTGCGGATCCACGGCTGGTGATTCGAGGTGACCGCCAGGTAGAAATTCTGCCCCTCCACGCTGGCGAGCACCGGGAGCGAGCTCGCGTTCCCGCCCAGTGCGGCGAATCCACCGGACGTGCTCTTCCACGAGTACACCCCGCCGGTGAACGTTCGGACGACGGCCAGGTCGCCGTGGCCCACCGCCCGGGTGCCCATGGCGGTCCCGAGAACGTCGGCGAAGATTCGGTCCCAGTTCGGGGTTCCCAGGCCGGTGACCTCGTCGTACCCGTTACCTGCGACGAAGCCGGGGTTGCCGGCGTCCGCGTTGCTCCCGCCGTCGTTGATGTCCTGGAAATCGGCAACGGCGGGGCTACCGGCGGGTCGGGGCGCCAGGGTGCCCCGGTACAACTGCGGGTGGATGTCGCCAAGGCCGCCGACGATCCCGTGGGCGATCAACTCGTCGGCGAGTAGCGCCGCCTGGGTCGGTGCGGCGAGGCTGGTGGCGCCGATCGAGGACCAGTAGGCCGCTTCGGGACAGCTCGGCGGCGACCCGCTCTGGCAATTTTCGGTGCTGACCACCGCGAAGCCGGGGTCGGCGGCGGAAGCGATGTCGGGCACCAGGCGCTTGGCTGCCGGGGCGACCCCGGTCTGCCAACCCGGCTGGGCGAAGTAGCTCGACGCCCCGCCGCCGGAGCAGGTGCTCGGGGAGTTCGCGGAGCAGGCCCACGCGGTTTCGGTGGTCTGCGTGTTGTCCGCGGGGTCGAGGGCGAGAACCGTGCCCCCGACGCCGATCACGTGCGGGGAGGCAGCCGGCAGGTCGACCGCGGGGCCGCCGGTCGGGTTGCCGGAGGCGCTGCAGTCGGTCGTCCCGTTGTCCCCGGACGGCGCGAAGATCGTCACCCCGGCGGCATCCACGTAGGCCAGGATGCTGTCGAAGTTCTGCGCGTCCGACTGGGTGCCGAAGTTCGTCTCGCACTGCCCCCAGGACACGGTGAGCGCGCTGATCGGCACTCCGTTGGAGGCGTCGTCGCCGACCGCGAGGAAGTCCTCGATCTCGCCTAGGGTGTCGTTTCCGGAGGCGTACACCCGCTGGCGGGCCGTCGGAGCCACCCCGAGCAGGGTCTCCTGGTCGAGGGCTACCTCGTCCGAACCGCCGACACTGCCGTCGCCGCTTCCGCAGAAACTTTCCGTGGTTCCCGGATCGGGTACCGGCGGGTCCGACGGGTCGACGACGATGCCGGCGTACTGGCCTGGCTTGATCGGGATGTTCATCGTCTTCGCGTAGGTGGCCAGGTCACTCGGGATCGCGCCGCGGGTGGTCGCCGCGTCCGGCCAGTCCGCGAGCTGGATGCTGGCGATCGTCTGGAGCCCGAGCGAGTTGGGGTTCGGCACGGCGGAGACGCCGTAGGCCTGTCGAAGGTTCGCCCCGGTGAGGTACTGCGGCGGTCCCCCGGAGGAGCTGTACACGGTCTGGAAGTTGCTGTAGGTGGTGCAGCCGGCCAGTGGCCGCGCGGCGGGGCGGGTCTCGTCGCCGCCGTAGGCGGCGGCGACGAGACCGCCGAGGTCGGCGGGGATCCGGGGGAGCGGGCGCCCGAGCCGGGCCCGGGGCTGCACCGCGCGGGCGGACCCGAACAGCCGGGTGACGACAGCCGCCGGACCGTTGACCAGTACGGCGAGCGGGGAAACGCGCACCACGGTAAGCCCGTGGGACCGGGCGGCCGTCTCGACCCGCTCCCGGTCGACGCTGCTGGGGAGCAGCTGGGCGAGCCGGTCGATCCGGCTGCGGTGGGACAGCCCGTGCGATTCGGCGAGCCGGCTCAGAGCCGGCTCATCCCGTGGCGCGAGCAGCAGGAGTACCCGCTCGGTGCCGGCGGCCGGCCGGGTGGCCGCATCGGCGAGCACCGCCGGCGCGCCTGCGCTGAGCACGGCAGCCACGGCCGCGACGGCGACGAGGCGGGCAGGGCGCATGGTTGACCTTCGGGGCACGACGGAGGAAGTCCGATCAGCTTGTCACGCGGGGTGCCGGCGCGCCGGGATTCGGCGCGCCGCGCGCCGGTTACTCTCGGCCGGTGACCCTCTACCGCGACGAGGGGATCGTCCTGCGCACCCAGAAGCTGGGAGAGGCCGACCGCATCGTCACCCTGCTCACCCGGCGAACCGGCCGGGTGCGGGCGGTCGCCAAGGGGGTACGGCGCACCAAGTCGAGGTTCGGCGGGCGGTTGGAGCCGTTCAGCCGGGTCGACGTGCAGCTCTACGTGGGGCGCTCGCTGGACATCGTGACCCAGGTCGAGAGCCTGGACGCGTTCGGCGCCGTGCTGGTCGGTGACTATCCCTCCTACACGGCCGGGACCGCGGTGCTCGAGGCGGCCGAACGGCTCACCGCGGAGGAGCGCGAGCCGGCGCTGCGCCTGTACCTGCTGGTCGCCGGGGCCTTGCGCGCGCTCGCCGTCCACGAGCATGCCCCGGTCCTCGTCCTCGACGCGTTCTTGCTCCGCGCCCTGAGCGTCGCCGGGTATGCGCCGGCCCTGTCCAGCTGCGCCCAGTGCGGAGCGCATGGTCCGCACCGGCACTTCGCCGTCGCCCTCGGAGGTGCTGTCTGCCCGGACTGCCGGCCACCCGGTGCGGCCACGGTCTCCGCGCCGGCGGTCGGCTTGCTCAACGCGTTGCTTCTCGGCGACTGGGCGACCGCCGAGGCGAGCCCGGCCCGGCGCGAGTCCAGCGGGCTGGTTGCCGCCTACCTGCAGTGGCACCTCGAGCGCGGGCTCCGGTCGCTGCCCCTCGTGGACCGCCGATGACCCGCGGTGCGGCGCGCCGGCCGCGCCCGCATCCCTCCGGTGCCCCGCCGCCGGAGCTCCCGCCCCAGCTGGTGCCGCGCCACGTGGCACTGGTCATGGACGGCAACGGTCGATGGGCGGCGCAGCGGGGCCTGCCGCGAACCGCGGGCCACGAGGCTGGCGAGTCGTCGCTGCTGGACTGCGTCGAAGGCGCCATCGAGATCGGGGTGCGATGGCTCTCCGCCTACGCGTTCTCCACCGAGAACTGGCGGCGCTCACCCGACGAGGTGCGCTTTCTGATGGGATTCAACCGAGACGTGATCCGTCGCCGGCGGGACGAGATGCACGAGATGGGGGTGCGGGTCCGCTGGGCCGGCCGCCGGCCCCGGCTCTGGCGCAGCGTCATCCGCGAACTCGAAGCCGCCGAGGAACTGACCCGGGCCAACCGGGTGCTCACCCTCACCATGTGCGTCAACTACGGGGGGCGGGCCGAGATCGCGGACGCGGCCCGGGGGATCGGGCGCGACGTTGCCAGCGGCCGGCTGGACCCGGAGAAGATCGACGAACGGCTGGTGCGTCGTTACCTCGACGAGCCGGAGATGCCCGACGTCGACCTGTTCGTCAGGTCCTCCGGGGAGCAGCGGATCTCGAACTTCCTGCTCTGGCAGTCCGCCTACGCCGAGCTGGTTTTCAGCGACACGCTGTGGCCGGAGTTCGATCGCCGCGACCTGTGGGCGGCGATCGAGACCTACGCCGCGCGGGACCGGCGCTACGGCGGCGCGTTGCCGCGGTGAGGCGGCCCGGTCAGCGGCCGGCCTGCCAGCCGGCCGCCACTACGACGAGGGCGACGGCGGCCATGCGGCCGAGTCGGGGGCCGGGCTCGAGCCTGGGCCAGGACAGGGTGAGCAGCCAGCCGAGCAACCCGGCGATGCCGAGCAGCGCGACCGCCCCACCGGGCCCGCGGACGAACAGGCCGGTGAGTAGTAGCGCGACCGCCCCGAGGAACACCACCCAGCGTGGGGCGGCGGCCAGGTAGGCCGCCGGGCGCAGGCTGAGCCGTTCCACCCGCCGCCGCAGGTCCGAGGCGGCGCGGGGCGGGTCTTTCGGGGTCGGCACGGCGACGATGGTCGCAGACGAGGGGAGTCCGGGTGCTGGCGGTGCTGCGGTTCGTCGTTCCGATCGGGACCGGGGTCGGGTTCGCCGACGCCGCCGGAGAGCTGCTGGCGGCGCTGTCCGGCCGCCCGGGCCTTCTCCGCGGCCAGCTCGGCCGGGCGGTCGACGACCCGCAGAGCTGGATTCTGGTCACCGAGTGGGTCGGCGTCGGCGACTACCGGCGGGCGCTCGGCACCGGCGAGGTCAAGCTGGCGAGCGGCCCGGTGCTCGGGTATCTGGACCCGCAGCCGAGTGCGTTCGAGGTGCTGGAGCTCCGCAGCGACGGACGGGTCCGGTCGACCCCGAGCGACCGGGCCGAACCGTAACCGACCCGCGGCGAGTGGGCGCTTTGCCCCGGCCAAACCGCCCACTCGACGCTTGGCCGCCGAGAACGATCGCCCACTCGCGCCGCGCCGGGCCGCGCCAGGCCGCGCCGGGCCGCGCCGCGCCGGGCCGGCCCGGGGGGTAACGGGGCCGGCTACCCGGTGGCGGCCTGGACCGCCCGGGCGATCGTGCGGGCCCCCTGGTAGGTCAGGCCGAGCAACGAGACGTGCCGCCAGGAGACCCGCCCGTCGGCGTCAACCACGAACACCGACCTCCGGGTCCCCAGCACGCTCTTGACGCCGTACAGCTCGGTCACCGTGCCCCCGACGTCGGCGAGCAGCGGGAACGAGAGCCCGCGGTGGGCGGCGAACTTCTCGTGGGAGGCCATGCCCTGGGTCGAGATCCCCCACAGCGTGGCTCCGACGTCGGTGAGCACGCTGAACTCGTCCTGGTAGGAGCACAGCTGCCGGGTGCAGACGGGCGTCTCGTCGCCCGGGTAGAACGCGAGGACCAGCGGATGCCCGCGCTCGGCGGCCAACGAGTAGTCGCGGACCCCGTCGGGCGAGGTGCCGGGAAGGGTGAAGTCCGGCGCCTGGTCGCCGACCGCTGGACCGCTCATTGCCGCACTCTCACCTCGTTGTCGATGACCGCACAGTAATCTCGTGCCAGCAGTTCCCGCCTCCCGGGCCTCACCACCGACCGCCAGCCGGATGGAGCAGACGATGGCCGCCGATCGTTTGGAAACCCTGGTCAGTCTCTCGAAGCGGCGGGGGATCGTCTTCCCGTCCAGTGACATCTACGGCGGCCTGCGCTCGTCCTGGGACTACGGACCGCTCGGCGTGGAGCTGAAGAACAACGTCAAGCGCCAATGGTGGAAGGCCATGGTGCACGAACGTGACGACATCGTCGGCCTCGACTCGTCGGTCATTCTCGCGCCGCAGGTGTGGGAGACCTCGGGTCACGTTCACGAGTTCGTCGACCCGCTCACCGAGTGCCTGGTGTGTCACAAGCGCTGGCGGGCCGATCATCTCGCGGAGAGCTACGCCGAACGGCACAAGGGCAAGCAGCCCGAACACGGCCTGGCCGACGTCAGCTGTCCGAGCTGCGGGACCAAGGGCTCGTTCACCGAGCCGCGGATGTTCAACGGGCTGCTCAAGACCTACCTCGGGCCGGTAGAGGACGAGAGCGGGCTGTCCTACCTGCGCCCGGAGACCGCGCAGGGCATCTTCATCAACTACCTGAACGTCCAGCAGTCGGCCCGGCGCAAGCCCCCGTTCGGCATCGGTCAGATCGGCAAGTCGTTTCGCAACGAGATCACCCCGGGGAACTTCATCTTCCGCACCCGCGAGTTCGAGCAGATGGAGATGGAGTTCTTCGTCCCGCCGGGAACGGACGAGGGTTGGCACGACTACTGGATCGCCGAGCGCACCAGGTGGTACGTCGACCTCGGGGTCGATCCGGGCGACCTGCGCCATTACGAACACCCGAAGGAGAAGCTCTCGCACTACTCGAAGCGAACGGTGGACATCGAGTACCGGTTCGCCTTCACCGGCACCGAGTGGGGCGAGCTCGAGGGGGTGGCCAACCGGACGGATTTCGACCTCACCGCCCACTCGAAGGCGACCGGGATCGACCTGTCCTACTTCGACCAGGAGAGCGAGCGCTACGTCCCGTGGGTGATCGAGCCGGCCGCGGGGGTCGACCGGGCCACGCTGATGTTCCTGCTCGACGCCTACGACGAGGACGAGGCGCCGAACACGAAGGGTGGCGTGGACAAGCGGACCGTGCTCCGGCTGGACCGGCGCCTCGCTCCGATCAAGGCGGCCGTCCTGCCGCTGTCCCGCAACGAGCGGCTGTCGCCGGTCGCCCGTGACCTCGCCGCCGAGCTGCGCCGGCGCTGGAACGTGGACTTCGACGATGCCGGGGCGATCGGGCGCCGCTACCGCCGGCAGGACGAGGTGGGCACCCCCTACTGCGTGACCGTCGACTTCGACACCATCGACGACCAGGCCGTGACGGTGCGCGAACGCGACTCGATGGCCCAGGAGCGGGTGGCCTGCGCGGCGCTCACCGGCTACCTCGCCGAACGGTTGCCAGCCTGCTGAGGGTTGCGACGTAGGGTTCGGTGGACGGAGCGGGTAGCCGAGGGAGCGCGGGTTGACGAAGTACGTCTACGACTTCACCGAGGGGAACCGGGACCTCAAGGACCTGCTCGGCGGCAAGGGCGCGAACCTTGCCGAGATGACCAACCTCGGGCTGCCGGTGCCGCCCGGTTTCACGATCACGACCGAAGCCTGCCGCGACTACCTCACCAGCGGCGAGGTGCCCAAGGAGCTTGCCGACGAGGTCAGCGAGCACCTGGACCGCCTGGAGCGGGCGCGGGGGAAGCGGCTCGGCCAGCCGGGTGATCCGTTGCTCGTCTCGGTCCGCAGCGGGGCGAAGTTCTCCATGCCGGGGATGATGGACACCGTCCTCAACATCGGGCTCAACGACGAGTCGGTGGACGGCCTGGCCGAGCAGTCCGGGTCGCCGCGATTCGCCTGGGACTCCTACCGACGTCTGGTCGCGATGTTCGGCAAGACGGTGCTGGGGATCGACGGCGAGCTGTTCGAGCACGCCCTGGAGGAGGCCAAGCGCCGGCGCGGCACGGCGAGTGACCTGGACCTCGACGGCGCGGATTTCCGCGCGCTGGTCGACGAGTACAAGACGATCGTACGCACCCACGCCGGGCGTGAGTTCCCGACCGACCCGCGCGAGCAGATGGACCTCGCGGTCCGGGCGGTCTTCGACTCCTGGAACGGCGATCGGGCCAAGCTCTACCGCCGCCAGGAACGGATCCCGGCCGACCTCGGCACCGCCGTCAACATCGTTGCGATGGTCTTCGGCAACATCGGCTCGGACTCCGGGACCGGCGTCGCGTTCACCCGGGATCCGGGCAGCGGGAACCAGGGTGTCTACGGCGACTATCTCCAGAACGCCCAGGGCGAGGACGTGGTCGCCGGCATCCGCAACACCCTGCCGCTCGAGCAGCTCGAGCAGATCGACAAGCCCTGCTACGACGAGCTGCTGCAGATCATGGCGACCCTGGAGAACCACTACCGCGACCTGTGCGACATCGAGTTCACCATCGAGCGGCACAAACTTTGGATGTTGCAGACGCGGGTCGGCAAGCGAACCGCGGCGGCGGCGTTCCGGATCGCCACCCAGTTCGTCGACGAAGGCCTGATCGGTCTCGACGAGGCGCTCACCCGGGTCACCGGGGCCCAGCTCGGCCAGCTGATGTTCCCCAGGTTCGACGACGCCGCGGCTCCCACCCGGATCGCCAAGGGCATGAACGCGAGCCCGGGCGCGGCCGTGGGCAAAGCGGTGTTCGCATCCGACCGCGCGGTCGCGCTCGCCGCCGCCGGTGAGCAGGTGATCCTGGTGCGCCGCGAGACCAACCCGGACGACCTCGGCGGGATGATCGCGGCCAACGGGATCCTCACCAGCCGGGGCGGGAAGACTTCTCATGCCGCCGTGGTGGCCCGGGGGATGGGAAAGACCTGCGTCTGCGGCGCGGAGGAACTCGAGGTCGACGTGCCGGGCCGCCGGTTCACCGCGCCCGGCGGGGTGACCGTCGAGGAGGGCGACGTCATCTCCATCGACGGGACCAGCGGAGCGGTCTACCTCGGCGAGGTCGCGGTCGTCCCATCGCCGGTCGTGCAGTACTTCGAGGATGCTCTGGCGCCGGACGGGGACGAGCTGGTGGCGGCCGTGCACCGGTTGATGAACCATGCCGACGAGCGGCGTCGGCTCGCGGTCCGGGCCAACGCCGACACCGGGGAGGACGCCGTCCGGGCCCGGGCCTTCGGCGCCCAGGGGATCGGCCTGTGCCGGACCGAGCACATGTTCCTCGGCGACCGCCGCCGCCACGTGGAGCGGCTGATCCTGGCCGAAGGCGACGAGCAGCGCGAAGCTGCCCTGGCCGCCCTGCTCCCGCTGCAGCGGGCGGACTTCGAGGCCATCTTCGCCGCGATGGACGGCCTGCCGGTCACCGTGCGGCTGCTCGATCCGCCGCTGCACGAGTTCCTGCCGGACCTGACCGAGCTCTCGGTCCGGGTCGCGCTCGCCGAGGCGGACGGCAAGGCGACGGCGGCGGACGTCAGCCTGCTGTTGGCGGTGCGCAGGTTGCACGAGCAGAACCCGATGCTGGGCCTGCGCGGTGTCCGGCTCGGCCTCGTGGTCCCGGGGCTGTTCGCATTGCAGGTCCGGGCGATCGCGGAGGCGGCGGCGGCGCGGACCCGGACCGGCGGCCGACCGGTCGTCGAGATCATGATTCCGCTGGTCGGCGCGGTCCAGGAACTGGAGGTGATCCGCGAGGAGGCGGAGGGCGTGTTGCGGGAGGTCGCCCGGGAGACCGGCGTCGACCTCGAGTACCTGATCGGCACGATGATCGAGCTGCCCCGGGCTGCGCTGACCGCCGGGCAGATCGCCGGGTCCGCCGAATTCTTCTCGTTCGGGACCAACGACCTGACCCAGACGACGTGGGGCTTTTCCCGCGACGACGTCGAGTCCTCGTTCTTCACCCGCTATCTGGACCTGGGCATTTTCGGGGTCTCCCCGTTCGAGTCGCTGGACCGTGACGGGGTCGGCCGCCTGGTGCGGATCGCCTGCGAGGAGGGACGTAGGGCCCGACCGGATCTGCACCTCGGGGTCTGCGGCGAGCACGGCGGCGACCCGGACAGCGTGCACTTCTTCCACGACGTCGGACTGGACTACGTGTCCTGCTCTCCGTTTCGGGTGCCGGTTGCTCGGCTCGAGGCCGGCCGCGCCGCCATCGAGGGCGCGGGCAGCGACAGTCGCTGACCACCGGCGACGGAGCGTGCCATGAGCGACCCGACCGGCTACGACGAGCCGGCCCGCGCCCGCCGGGTGCCCGAGCCCGGGAAGGCGGCCCGCTCCGGACGATCGGTGTTCGAGCGGGACCGGGCCCGCGTCTTGCACAGCGCCGCCCTGCGTCGACTGGCGGCCAAGACCCAGGTGGTGGGGGTCGGGGTCGACGACTTTCCGCGGACGCGGCTCACCCATTCGCTGGAATGCGCGCAGATCGGCCGGGAGCTGGCCCACGCGCTCGGTGCCGACCCGGACGTCGTCGACGCCGCCTGCCTGGCGCACGACCTCGGGCATCCGCCGTTTGGGCACAACGGAGAGCAGGCCCTGGACGGCATCGCCCAACCGTGCGGTGGTTTCGAGGGCAACGCCCAGAGCCTGCGGGTGCTCACCAGACTCGAGGCGAAGACGCTGGACCCGGACGGACGCTCGGCCGGGCTGAACCTCACCCGGGCCGCCCTCGATGCCGCCACCAAGTACCCGTGGGCCCGCCGCGACGGTGACCGCAAGTACTGCGTGTATCCCGACGACGCGGACGTGTTCGAGTGGCTGCGCGCCGACTCACCGGTCGGCGACCGGCGCTGCCTGGAGGCGCAGATCATGGACTGGGCGGATGACGTCGCGTACTCCGTGCACGACCTCGAGGACGGTGTGCACGCCGACCACGTCGACCTCGCCGCTCTCGACGACCCGGTCGAACGAGCGGAACTCGTGGCCGTCGCCAGCCGGATCTACAGCGATGCCACGACCGATGTTCTGGCCGCGGCGCTCGACGGACTGACCGCGACGCCTTGGTGGCTGCACCGTTTCGACGGCGGCCACCGGGCCCACGTCGCGCTCAAGCGGATGACCAGCGAGCTGATCGGCCGGCTGGTCGCCGCCGCTCTGGAAGCGACCCGGGCCGGGCATGGCGACCGTGCCTTGCGCCGCTACGACGCGGATCTCGCGGTGCCGGCGCAGGCCCGCGCCGAGTGCGCGGTACTCAAGGCGGTCACCTACCGGTACGTCATGGCCCGCGCCGGGGTCAACTCGGCCCAGGCCAGGGAACGGGCGATCGTCACCGAGCTCGCGACCGGACTACTCGACCGCGCGCCGGACGCGCTCGCCGCCGAGTTCCGGGACCGCTGGCACGCCGCCAACGACGACGCGGCCCGGCTTCGTGCCGTCGTCGATCAGGTGGCCTCGCTCACCGACATCTCGGCCCGAGCCTGGCACGCTCGCCTGACTGCTGCCCGGCCCTGACATCGTCTTCAACGACGCGGGCCGGCCCTGCCGGCCCGCCGCAGCTCACGATTCACTGACGCCTGCCAGCCACGGATGCTCCGCCCCCGCACCCGGGTGATCGTGCGCCTGGTGTGCGGGGGTGCCGGCGGGCGATCCCGGCGCACCAGGACCACGGTTGTGACGATGATCCCGAGGACGGCCGCCGCGGCCAGCCCGTCGAGCACGTAGAACACCAGGTGGAGCATGCGCTCCACAGTAGGTGTCCGGCCCCGGTAGCGGCCAGGCGCGCGACCTACACTGGCTGCGGCGAGGACTGGAGGACGGGTGGCTGGGCGAATCCGGGACGAGGACGTCCGGACCGTCCGTGAACGCTCGCCGATCGCCGAGGTGATCGGGCAGCACCTTCAACTGCGCGCCGCCGGCGGCGGATCGCTGAAGGGGCTGTGTCCGTTCCACGACGAGAAGTCGCCGTCGTTCAACGTCTCACCGGAGCGCGGGCTGTTCCACTGCTTCGGCTGCGGCGAAGGTGGAGACGTGATCCGTTTCGTGGAGCGGGTCGAGCATCTGTCCTTCGTTGAGGCCGTCGAAAGTCTTGCGCGTCGAGCCGGGATCGCCCTCGAGTACGAGCAGGGCAGTGCCGCACCCGGGCGGCAGTCGGGGCAACGCCAGCGGCTGCTCGATGTGCACGCGGCGGCCGGTGCCTTCTACGCCGAACAGCTCGCCACCCCGGCAGCGGCGGCGGGTCGCGCGTTCCTCACCGATCGCGGCTTCGATCTGGACACGGCCGCCCGGTTCGGGGTCGGCTACGCGCCCGCCGGCTGGGATGCCCTGATCGGCCAGCTGCGGGGCGAGGGGTTCACCGAGGAGGAGCTGCTGACCGCCGGGGTCGCCCGGCGCAGCGCCAGGGGCAGCGCGATCGATGCATTCCGGGACCGGCTGGTCTGGCCGATCCGCGACATCAAGGGCGATGTCATCGGCTTCGGCGCGCGGCGGCTCAGTGCGGACGACCCGGTGCAAGCCAAGTACCTCAACACCAGCGAAACTCCGTTGTTCAAGAAAAGCCAGGTTCTATATGGGCTCGACCTGGCGAAAGCCGACATCGCCCGGTCCATGCAGGCGGTCGTGGTCGAGGGCTACACCGACGTGATGGCCTGTCACCTGGCCGGGGTCAAGACCGCGGTCGCCACTTGCGGGACCGCGTTCGGCACCGAGCACATCGCCATTCTGCGCCGGCTGCTCATGGACCAGGACGAGTTCCGCGGCCGGGTCATCTTCACCTTCGACGGGGACGCTGCCGGGCAGAAGGCGGCGCTGCGCGCCTTCGAGGAAGACCAGCGGTTCGTGACCCAGACCTTCGTCGCGGTCGAGCCGAGCGGCGCCGACCCGTGCGAGCTGCGGATGGCCAAAGGCGACGCGGCGGTGCGTGATCTGATCGCGAGCCACGTGCCGCTGTTCGAGTTCGCGATCCGCTCGACGCTGGCCCGCTACGACCTCGAGCTCGTCGAGGATCGGGTCGCCGCGCTCGCCGCGGCCGCGCCGCTGGTCGCCCGGATGAAGGACCGGGCGTTGCGTCCGGAGTACGCCCGCCGGCTGGCCGGATGGCTCGGCCTCGACGTGGAGCTGGTCCTGCGCCGCGTGGGCGAGCTCGCCGGCGGCGGGAAGCGGGCGACGTCCGGGCCGCCGGTGCCCGATCGCTCCGATCCCCGGCTGGTGGTCCAGCGCGAGGCGGTCAAGCTTGCCGTGCAGCGCCCGGCGCTGGCCGGACCGTTGTTCGACGACCTGGACGGCGACGCGTTCAGCCACCCGGCCTATGCCGCCGTGCGCGCGACGGTGGCCGCGGCTGGCGGGGCCGCGACCTCGGCCGGCGGTCCGGAGTGGGTCGGTCGACTGCGCGAGCTCGCGCCCGAGGACACCGTCCGGGCGCTGGTCACCGAGCTCGCGGTCGAGCCGATGCGCTCGGACGAGGACGGCATGCCGCGCTACGCCGCCTCCCTGGTGGCCAAGCTGCGGGAGATCGCGGTTAGCCGGCGGCTCAACGAGATCCGCTCCCGGCTCCAGCGGGTCAACCCCATCGAGGAGCCGGAGCAGCATAAGAAGCTGTTCGGTGAGCTGATCGCACTCGAGGCGCACCGGCGGGCCTTGCTCGAACAGGGCATCGGCGAGCTGTGAGCCCGGCCGCCCTCCCCCGGGAGGCGCAGGTCGAGGAGGTGCGCGACCTCGTCGCGCGCGGGAAGCAGATCGGGTTCCTGACCGCTGAGGAGGTGACCGGCGCCCTCGTCGCCGCCGAGCTCGGCCCGGAGTCCCTGGAGCCGGTGCTGGCCCTGCTGGCCGAGGAGAGCATCGACGTCCTGGAGCCGGCCGAAGAGGACGGCGGTCAGTCGGCGGCCCGCCGCCGGGACGCGGACGACGCGGCCGATCGCAGCGCGACCAGCGACCCGGTCCGCTCGTACCTGAAAGACATCGGTCGGGTGCCGCTGCTCAGCGCGGACGAGGAGGTCGACCTCGCGAAGCGGATCGAGGCCGGGCTCTTCGCGGCGGAGCGGCTGGCGAAACGACTCGCCGTCCCGGCCGGCCTGACCCGCGATCTCGCGGCCGTCGAGCGGGACGGTCAGTTGGCGAAGAAGCAGCTCATCGAAGCCAACCTGCGCCTCGTCGTCTCCATCGCCAAGCGGTACGTAGGTCGCGGGATGCTCTTCCTGGACCTGATCCAGGAGGGCAATCTCGGGCTGATCCGCGCGGTGGAGAAGTTCGACTACACCCGCGGCTACAAGTTCTCGACCTACGCCACCTGGTGGATCCGCCAGGCGATCACCCGGGCGATCGCCGACCAGTCGCGGACCATTCGGATCCCCGTTCACATGGTGGAGACGATCAACAAGCTGATCCGGGTGCAACGCCAACTGATCCAGGAACTGGGCCGTGATCCGAGCCCGGAGGAGATCGGCGCCGAGATGGAGCTCGGCGCGGACAAGGTGCGCGAGATCCTTCGGGTGAGCCAGGAGCCGATCAGTCTCGAGACCCCGATCGGGGAGGAGGACGCGTCGAGCCTCGGCGACTTCATCGAGGACTCCGATGCGATCGTGCCGATCGACGCCGCTTCGTTCGTCCTGCTCCAGGAGCAGCTCGACTCGGTCCTGCACACGCTGACCGACCGGGAGAAGAAGGTGATTCAGCTCCGCTTCGGGCTCACCGACGGGCAGTCCCGAACCCTCGAGGAGGTGGGCCGGGCGTTCGGCGTCACCCGCGAGCGGATCCGCCAGATCGAGTCGAAGACGCTGTCGAAGCTGCGTCACCCGTCGCGGTCGCTCCAGCTGCGCGACTACCTGGAGTGACGCCGGACGGGCCCGGTCAGCGCAGCGGGCCGTCCGATGGCGGGTAGGGGGGCAGCTCGTCGGTGACCTCGCGGCCACCGACCGTTTCGGCGACCTTGTCCCGGGCGCGGCGCTTTGCCACGCCGGCGAGGTCGGCGGCCTGGGCCTGGAGCAGGCCCGCGGTCGACTGGATCGCCGGGTTGTCGGCCAGGCCGCGAACCAGCCGGGCGATCTGCTCGTATCTGGTGTGCCCGGCCCGCGCACCGAGGACGTAGCCGGTGGTCAGGCCGACGGCGAAGGTCGCCTTGTGGCGCATCGTGATCCTCCAGGGGTCGCACCGACCAGCTACCCGATTGGCGGGCAGCTTACGCATGGTCGGCCGGGCGGGGACTGCTGTGCGGTAATCTCCGGATGCCGTCCGGCGTTTCGGTCGCCGATCCCGCGTAGCTCAATTGGCAGAGCGTCCGGCTGTTAACCGGCAGGTTACAGGTTCGAGTCCTGTCGCGGGAGCCCGTGCTGCGGCACCCCCTGGGGGAGCCCGCGGCTGCCGACGGCGATGCCGACGGCGATCGTCGCCTGCACCGCGAGGACGAACATTGCCGCATGCAGGGCGCCCAGCCGCGCGACCGGGGCGCGGGTGACGAACAGCGTGCCGAGGGTGGCGACGCCCACGGCGAGCGAGATCTGCTGCGTGGTGACGAGTACCCCGCTGCCGGCGATGACGCGGACCGGGACGCCCGCGGCTATGAGGGCGGCGGCGGTCGTGTGACGCAGCGTGTGCGGACTTCCATGCACGCCGGCTTCGTCGGTGACCTTGCGGTACCAGCGCAGCACGTTTCGGTGGTCGAGAGGCGTACCGATCTCCGTGGTGAAGACCAGGTCCGTCTCTTGCCAAGCGGGCCCCGCCGCGAGCCGGTCCGCGCGCTGAGCTTGGCGACGGGCCTTCAGCGTCTCTACGACCTCGGGCAGCAGCGGCAGGGTCCGGCGCGAACGGGCCGACTTGGGCTCCGTGCGGGTCAGCGCCCCACCCACTCGGTACAGGGTTCCGCTGACGCGAAGCGTCCCGGCGTCGAGATCTAGGTCGCTCCAGCGCAGCGCCAACGCTTCGCCGATCCGCAGGCTCCCCATGCCAACCTTTGGCACAGCTGGTACGGCGCTGCGGGTGATCAGGGAACCTGGAGCCAGTATTTCAATATGGGTGGGACTTTGGTGGGGACCCCGGCGGGCGCTTCATGGAGCAACACTCGAGCGGATGTATTTGCTGAGGGGTCGAACGCTGAGCTGTACCAATTGAGCTGGACTGACCCCGGTGGGTGGTCAAACTGGGGTAACGTCAACTCGACGGTCCTGTCCAGTTCACCCGGGGCAGTCGCTACATGCGGTACCGGGCGTTTGGACGTAGTCGCCGATCTCGCCAGCGGTGGAATCGGATGGAGTACGGGAATGGCAGTTGGGGTTCGTGGCAGTCCCTAGGTGGTGCTAGTTACTCCGCCCCTGCCATCGGCTCGTGGGGATGCGGGAATTTGGACGTTTCCGTCGCTGGAACCGACAACCATTTGTGGGATAAGGTATACACCAATGGCAACTGGGGTAGCTGGACCAACCTGGGTGGGACGCTGTACTCGTCGCCGACCGTAGGCTCATGGGGTGCTAACAGGCTGGACGTGTTCGTGGAGGGCCCAAATGCCACCGTCTACCATGATGCTTATGGTGGCGCCTGGAGCGGCTTCCAGACCATGAACGCCACAACCTATTACGCCCCGGCTACGGTTTCGCGGAATCCCGGACAGGTAGACCTCTTCTACGCAGACGTCAACAATGCCATCGAGGATATTCGATTCGGGTGAGCCCTCGCCGGGCACAAGCTCGCTCCTCCCGGCCCGCAGGGTAACGTCTTGGAGCTAGTGGGACAGGCTGAGGCTTGACGTAATCTCCGAGACGGTGGACGGCGACGTAGCAACAAGGAGCAAAGCGTATGTCGATCGGCCGAGCGGGATAGGTTGCCGGTAAGTCACGATGACCGCAGCCGCTTGGAAGGACGGTCCGCCAGTTCGGCGACTCTCAAAAGGGCCATCTGGCGAGGGATCGATTACGCAAGCCGGCTGGCCGTCCACGACAAGGTAACTCACTGTGGGATCGGTGCCGTATGGATGATTGACATTATTGCTCGACCAGGCAGGGCAGAACTGCCGCAAGTCGGTACTACTGCTGCCGGAGCCGGCAACCGCATCGACGGCTACCCACCCTGATGAACCGTCATAGGCGTTCTGTCCAACATCAGAGCTGGCCGAATAGGGGGTCGCTGTCCAGGAGACCGGCAAATCCAAGGTCACGTCGAGGTGCGAGAAATCGACCACCTGGGTACCCGTGTCCGTCGGAGACGTGGTAGAGCCAGGGAAGCCGACGATTGATTGTTGGCCGTTGTGGCCAAAAACGCTCAGGCCACCAATGATGGCGCCGATCACGACAAGAACGCCCACAGAGGCCGCCGAATACTGGCGGATGCGCCGACGCGGCGAGTAGCTTCTCCGAATGACCGTCAGGTCCGGGGGGTGGCCTTGGACAGCTTCCACTGCCTCCGACAAGCGACGGCGCACTGCATCCGCTTCGGAATTGCCCGGATCGCTCACGGCATTCCCTCCAGTTTCATTGCAAGCTCGGCCAAGCCACGCGAGGCATAACCCTTGACCGATCCCACGCTCACGTTCATCAGCGCGGCGGTTCCGAGCTCGCTCAAGCCGACGTGGGGCCGCAACACGGTGGCTTCGCGTCGACGTCTGGACAATTGGCGCAGTGCCCGAAGCACCGCCGCCCAATCACCGGCCACGAGGGCCCGTACTTCCGGTCCTGCCGGCGGCAGGGTCCGGCATTGGCGCGTGACGCCGCACGACGACTCGCCTCCGAATTTGGGACCGCGACAGATTAATCACAGTGGCGCGCAAATACGCTAGTCCGACTCAAGCCGGCTTGCGCAGGACGGCATAGACGCGCGGGTACGTTTCCTGGACGACATCCTCGGCCGCAGCAACTTCACCGAGCATCAGGACGACCTTGCGCAGGAGAGGCGTGTAATGACGCGCCTTGAACAGGCGTCATACTTGTATTCAGCATCGATTCGGCCAACCCGACCACTAGCCCTCCGGCGCCCACCCCGCGGGCCCGTCTGCTTGATTGGACCCACCTGGCGGTCGAACACGCCGACCCACGTCGAGCGCCCGGCAGCACTCGGCGACCAGCAGCAGTCCGGCATTCGGGGTCAGGTTCGGGTCGTCGGCGTGTAGCAAGTTGCCACCGCGGGCTGGGATCGCGTAATACTGCACCAGGCACCCGCCCCCACGAAGATCACACGCGCGAGTTACACTACCGGCGGCACGTGACTTTACCTAAAGTACCGCGCGGGCGACCTCGCCCCGGTGCGGTGTTGCCACCCTCGCTCTGACTTTTTCGCCGACTTGCGGCCGCCTCAAAAGACGCCATCCGGCTTTTCTCGTCCTGGAGTACCTGCCGTACGCGGCGGCCGAAGTCCGGATATCGGTGCGCCTCACCCACCACGCGGCGGGCCTCCTCACGCAACAGCTCGGAGACCGAACTGCCTTTGACCCTGGCCGAGAGCGAGATCGGACTGTTCAAGACCGAGGTGATCCGGCGGCGAGGACGCGTGGCGCAACCTCGACTATGTCGAGCTGGCGACTCTCGAATGGGTTGACTGGCACAATCACCGCCGGCGCACACTGCCTGCGTAGATCTCACCCCAGCTGAAGTTGAGGAGGCCTACTACCGTCAGCAAGCAGCCCTCACCGAGGCGTTGCTCCCAACATCATGAGCGTCCGGACACGCCGAGGGGATTCAGCACGTTGGCCGTGGGCGCGACGATGTCTCCGTCCACGAAGATCCGAATCTGGAGGGCGCCTCGGACGAGGAGGTTCTGCGGGTCGCCGTTGCGGCCGGCCGTGCGATCGTCACGGAGAACGTGCAAGATTCCGGCCACGCCAGGCCGCGGCCCTTGCGTCCGGTCGACCCTGTCCGGTACTGATTTCCACAACCAATCGGCAGTTTCCGCGGGCCAACACTCGCACGAAAGGTCGCCTCGTAGCCGCGCTTGACCGGCTCCTGGAGGCCCGGGCGGTGCCGTCCGGAGCGATCTTCCTGAGGCCGATGTCCGGCAGTGATCATCTGTAGCAACGTTTGAAGGGCGCTTCCGGGTTCTGCGTGGGTCTCTGAGCGGTGATCACGTCGTTGGCGGGATGATTCCGGGATGCGCGATACCGAGTTGTACCGGCATCTGTTGGGTGTGGTCGCCCCGTGGGAGGTGAGCCGGGTCGAGCTCTCGGT
>DATLTS010000052.1 GCA_035533475.1 Mycobacteriales bacterium
AGCAAGGCCGTGCTGCCCGCCTACGCACGGGTGTGGGTGTCCGAGCTGAGAGACAGGAAGATCCGGGTGAACGTGCTGACCCCCGGCCAGGTCGCCACGCCGATTCTGGACGCGGTGATGGACGCGGAGATGAAAGCGCAGTTCGAGTCCGTGATCCCGCGGCGAGAGATGGGCCGCCCTGAAGAGATCGCGTCGGTCGCGTTGTTCCTCGCCTCGGACGACTCGAGCTACGTCAATGGCATGGAGCTGGTTGTCGACGGCGGCACCACAGTGATCTGAGCGCGTCGCCGCACCGGCAGGTACCCGAGCTGCGGTGCCCTGATCCGCGGCGGCACCCGGCTCCACCACGAGGCCGGCCAGCCCGAACCCGTCGACCAGGTCGTCAGCGGGCCGATCTGACACCTGGGCGCCGGCGAACCTTCGACACCCCGGCCCAGCACGCCAGCAAGACCCCCACGACCAACCGATCCACACACAACAAAAAGGAACACACGTCATGACCACCATCAGCATCATCGGCTCGGGCAACATGGCCACCGCCATCGGCACCCGGGCAGCCAAGCACGGCCACACCATCGAGCTCATGAGCCGCGACGTCACCAAGGCTAAGTCGCTCGCGGACAAGATCGGCGACGGAGTCACTGTCGGCACATTCGGCGCCCCACCGGCGGGTGACATCGTCATCATGGCCGTCCTCTACCAGGGCGCTGTCGACGTAGTCGCGCACTACGGCGACGCGCTCGCCGGCAAGACCATCGTCGATATCACCAACCCCTTCAACGCCGACGCGAGTGGACTCGTGGCTCCCGCAGGCCACTCGATGTCCGAGCAGATCGCCGCCGCGGCCCCCGAGAGTGCACACGTCGTCAAGGCTTTCAACACGATATTCGGCGGCGTCCTTGCGGGAGACCGGCCCCTGGACGTCTTCTTCGCGGGCGACAGCGCCGAGGCCAAGGCAACGGTCGCGGCGTTCCTGGACAGCTTGGGCCTGCGGCCCCGCGACGCTGGAGGGCTGCATATGGCCCACGCCCTCGAGTGGGCCGGCCTGCTTCTGGTGGGCCTGGCAGGCAACGGCGCCGGATTCGACATCGCCTTGCGCGCCGACATCGGCTGACGTCCCCATCCCGGGGCCGTGGTCATGGTCGACGGGGCGCGATCGACCGGGTCGGCGCCGGCTCTGCGGTGAGGCGGCAGAGGTGAGGAGGGGCGCGGTCTGTTCCTGGCTCGGGGTGTTAGATGACGACTCCCGGGTCCGCAGAACGGATGACGTCCCGCCGATGCGCGCATATCGGCATGAACGAGAACCCGTCCTGCACCGATCATTCAGTCTTCTGCATGAGCACTCGTCCTCATCGCCTCCCGTCCCCGTCTCCAAGGGCATCACCGGCTGCCTGGGTTACATCGAAGAAGCGTCGTTACCCATAGTCGGAACATCCGCTTCTGCCGCCATGCGCACACCAGTCGGGACGTTCGGCGCGGGCCTGGGCGCGTTCCGCGTCAGCCGCTGACGGGTAGGTTTCGACAGGGTATGCCGCGAGGGGGCGTGGCCGTCGAGGAGGGACTATCGCATGAAGAGCGTCAACCTTGGCGAAGCGGACGGACTCCCGGTGCTGGACTGGGGCGAGGTAGCCGGAAAGCTGGAGTCCGCGTCGACCCCCGACCCGGCGTCGCCGAACGCCCGCACGACCTGGTTGGTGACGCTCAACAAGGACGGCACGCCGCACGTGACCGCCGTCGGTGCGATCTGGATCGACGGGGCGTTCTGGTTCCAGACCGGCGATGGCACTCGCAAGTGCCACAACGTGGAACGCAACCCGCGGTGCTCCGTGGCGGTGTCCATCCGGGACGCGGACGTCGTCCTCGACGGAACCGCGGTGAGGGTGACCGAGCCGGACGCCGTGGCTCGCGCGGCCAAGGCCTGGGCGGACCAGGGCTGGCCCGCGGAGCCCGACGAGACCGGCACGGGTATCACCGCGCCTTTCAACGCACCTGCGCAAGGCCCGCCGCCCTGGCACGTCTACCGAGTCGAACCGCGCTCTGCGCTCGTAGTCAGCGCGGCCGAGCCGGGAGGCCTAACCCGGTTCCGCTTCTGACCGGGTGGAGGTGGTCATCCCCGTACATCCGCTCTATGCCGCGGACAGTCTCGATGAGCCGTGTTTGCCCCGCGTCGTACCGACGCATTTCGGGTTCAGCGTGAGCCGATGGCATGTCGTCGCGGGTGATGCGGAGCGGCTCCCCTGCTGGCACGGAAGCTACGCCTGGGTCAAGTACATCCTCTTGCGCATATATATGAAGGGCCGTATGTTAAGGCGGTGCCAAGCCAGCTTGCAGTCCTCGAGGTGATCGCCGACCCGACCCGACGACGGATCCTCGACGCCGTACGGGGCGGCGAGCGTTCGGTGGCCGAGCTCGTCGACACCGTCGGCATGCACCAGCCCGGGGTGTCCCGGCATCTGAAGGTGCTGCGCGACGCCGGCCTCGTCGAGGTCCGCCGCGATGCCCAGCGCCGCCTCTACCGTCTGCGCGCCGAGCCGCTGCGGGAGGTCGACGAGTGGCTCGAGCCCTACCGCGCGGAGCTGGCTGGGCGCCTGGACTCCCTCGAACGCCACCTCGAGCGCACCGCCCGTGCCATTCCCATAAAGGAGCGATCCACGTGACCGACGACCTGACCACCCGCTACGACGGGGTGCTCGAGCGCACCGCCGACGGCGGCGTCATCCGCTTCGAGCGACACCTAGCCTACGACGTGCGTGACGTGTGGGACGCCATCACCACCCCTGCGCGGTTGGCCGACTGGTGGCTCCCGTTCGAAGCCGACATCACGGTCGACCTCCGCGAGGGCGGCGAGATCGTCTTCGCGGGGACGCCCGACGGCGAGCCGGTCACCATGACCTGCACGATCCTGCGTCTCGAGCCGCCGGTGCTCCTCGAACACACCCATCCCGCGCCCGGGTCGACTTTGCGTTGGGAGCTTGAGGCCGCCGACACCGGTTGCATCCTGCGGCTGAGCCATGTCGTCCCCGTCGTCCAGGATGCGATCGACGGCTGCTACCTCGTCGGGCTCCAGACGTCCCTGGACCGGCTCGAGCCGAGCCTCGCCGGTCGGCCGGGGCCCTGGGACTGGAACGCCTTCGCCGTCAACCAGGTCCACTATGCTGGCCTCGGCCTTGCCGCCCCGGTGGATCCGTCGTGAGCACCCCCCGCGCGCAGCTCCTGCGGGTTCAGAACTTCATACTCTCGATGGACGGGTACGGCACCGGTGAGGGCCAGAGCATCGAGCGGCCCTTCGGCCACGCCGACCCGGCCCAGCTGTTCGCCTGGGCGGGTGCGACGGCGAGCTGGCCCAACCGCACCGATCCCGGTGGCAGCCGCGGCCTCGACGATTATTTCACCCGCGACTTCTCCAACAACATCGGCGCCGAGCTCATGGGACGCGGAAAGTTCGGTCCACAGAAGGGGCCGTGGCAGGACCTGGACTGGGAGGGCTGGTGGGGTGACACCCCGCCGTTCCGCACCCCGGTCTTCGTGCTGACCCACCACGTCAGACCCAGCTTGTCGCTGTCGGATACGACCTTCCACTTCATCGACGCCGAGCCGCAGGAGGCCCTGCGGCAGGCGAAGGCCGCCGCGGACGGCAAGGACGTGCGCCTCGGCGGCGGCGTCTCGACCGTTCGTGCGTTCCTTGAGGCGGACCTCGTCGACACCATGCACGTCGCCGTCGCACCCGTCCAGATCGGCCGCGGTGGCAAGCTCTGGGACTCGCCCGACGAGCTACTCGACCGCTTCCACCTCGAGCGGATCCCCAGCCCAAGCGGAGTCACACACCACCTCTTCTGGCGCCGCTGACACACTCAAGACGGCTTGGGCGAGCATAGGTCACGAGGGCTCACGAAGGCACGGCCAGACTTGCTCCTGCAGGTTCCTCCACGCCGACGCAGCGGATGCGAAACGTCCGCTTCTGCCGCGACGCGGTCGCTCACCGAAGTCCACGTGCGACCGCTGATCGCATAGGTATGCAGCTCGGGACGTCCATCCAGGTCCAGCCCGGCCGTGGAATCACCAAACAGAGTGCCAGCTCTCGTGCGTCCCCCTGGGACGACTGCTCGAGTTGCCGGTAGCGCCGGTCGCCGGCCCTCGACGGAAACCACTCGGGTCGGCGGCTCCTGTCCTTACGTAGAGGCGCATCCGGTCGCTCCGGTGGTATGATGAATTGTATGACAATGGCCAAGATCGCGGTTACCCTGCCGGAAGAGCAGGTCGAAGAAGCCAAGCGTGCTGTCGCCGAGGGACGGGCTCGCTCGGTGTCGGCCTACGTGGCCGAGGCACTCACCTCCCATGGTGAACGCCTCGGCCTGCGGGCCTATGTCGACGCCCTGATCGCCGAGCACGGCAAGCCGTCAAAGCAGGACTACGCCTGGGCCGACGAACAGCTGACCCGGACCAAGCGACGCCGACGGGCCGAATGAGCGGCTTCACCCTCGACACCGGCGCGTTGATCGCAGCCGAACGCGGTGACAAGCGGATCATCGCCCTACTGGATCGCTCTGCACGCCGTGGAATCGAGATCGCGATCCCGGCTGGCGTCCTGGCGCAAGTCTGGCGAGCCGATCCACGACAGCACCGGCTGCATCTCCTGCTGGCTGACGACAACGTCGAGGTGCCTCCGCTCGATCGCGATGAAGCGCTCGCCGTCGGCACTCTTTGCGCGAGCAGCGGCGTAGGTGACGTCACAGACGCTTCGGTTGTCTCCTGCGCTCGGCTACGTCAACATGCCGTCCTCACCTCGGATCCTGACGACCTGCAACGCATCGATCGCAGCCTGGTGCTCGTTCCCGTGTAGGGCCTTGAGGGGGAGGAAGGGAGACGTTGCAGCGACTTGCCGGTAGCGCCGGTGACCATCCCGTCAAGAGCGGCGCTTTTCGTGGCAGCGCGCGGGGAGGGTCGCGGCTGACAGCGAGAGGCCAAATACTCTCTGTATAAGCTGAACTAGTGGCTTCAGCGTGTCAGTCACGGTGATACTATTCAGCCGGTAGTTCTATCCTGAGCATAAGTACGGGATCAACAATGTCACTCAGCTTTGGTATCAGCACCAAGGGACGGGCTGAGCTGACGGCTGCTCTGGCGGGTAGTCGTCGATTCTTGACGCCCGCTTCCGTAGCGGCGGATCTCGGGATCGACAGGGCTGCCGCCGCGAGAAAGCTTGCCGCCTGGGCCAGTCAAGGTTGGGTGCGACGGGTGCGCCGTGGGCTGTACATCGGGGTACCGGTGGATGCGACGAACCCGGCGGCCTGGTCCGAGGACGCGCTGGTCGTGGCGACGGAGGTGTGGTCGCCGTGCTATTTCACTGGCTGGACCGCGGCCAACCATTGGGGGCTGACCGAGCAAACCTTTCGCACCACGGTGCTCAAGACGACGATGCGCGTCCGGTCCGACCGCGCGCGGTTGCTCGATCACGACTACCTGCTGGCGCACGCTCCGGAAGGCTCGATGAGTTGGGGGGTCAAGAGCCAGTGGTCGGCGGAGATACGGCTGCCGTTCGCCGACCCGGCTCGAACGGTCATCGACGCTCTCGATACACCGAAGCTGGCCGGCGGCATCCGGCACGTCAGCGAGATCCTCGATGCCTTTCTCGACGAGCACGACTCGATGCAGCTGGTGGATTACGGGGATCGACTCGGTAATGGGGCGGTCTTCAAGCGCTTGGGATATTTACTCGACGCGCTGGTTCGGGATCTGCCTGCGGTGACCAGCGCCTGCCAGGAACGGATCACGGCAGGGGTCTCACCGCTGGATCCCGACGGCCCTTCCGCCGGGCGTCGGGTGATGCGCTGGGGCTTGCGGATTAACGTCACGATCAGCCCGGTGGAGCCGTCGTGATTCCCCGCCGCGAGTAAGGACCAGGCGCGGGACGCAGCGGCAGGCGTCCGGAAACCTGCGCGCTCCGTCTCGCGCAACGTGTCTTCACTGCAGCAGGAGACGGTCACCGCTCAGGAGGCAGAGGCGACCGCCCTACGAGGTCGTGAAATGGGAGAGGCGCATGTTCGCCAGGCCGAGGAATATCTCATCGCCACGATGCGTGCCGCCGAGGCGGCACAGAGGGCGGCGGACGCTGCAGCTGCGTTTCGCGAGTTCGCTGCGCATGCCGCCACGGCGCTCGATGGACGCCTCAAGGCCGTCGCTGGAGATCCTCACCTGTTGCTGCAGAGTTTGTCCGACCTGGCGGCATTCACGGCGAGTCAGGTCGACGAAAACAGGCAACGAATCGCGTCCCTCACCGGCCGGCTCGAGGGCGTCACCGCATCGGCCCGTCAGCTTGAAACAGCCGGAGCCACTTGTCCGGTGTGCCGGCGCACTATGTCCGAGGAGGTGGCCGCTCGCGCCGAGCACGCGCATGCCCAAGAAACCTCGGCGTTGGACGTCGAGTGTGCTGGCGTCGAAGCCTCGTTGGCGGAGATACATCAATTCCTGGCTGCTGTCAGAGGCCTGCGGGCGTCCGCCCCGCCCTTGCCGCCGCCGACTCCGGAACGCGCGCTCAGCAAGAGCGACCTCGACGCGGCTCGCGGCGCGCATGAGGCAGCTCGCAACGAGCTAATGGTGTCCGTTGAAGAACTTGGTGTCGCAAGAGCGACGCGGACACAGCTCACCGGACTTCTTGCCGATGCCAAAGAGCAGGAAGTCGATGCGGCTGCCTCACTCAAGGCGCATCGGCGCGAAGCCGCAGCCGCCATCGCCGTCGACTCCATGCGCGCGACCGCGAACGCCATCTTGCAGGAGCGAATCGACCCTCTGGTTGCAGAGGTTCGCAGTCGCTGGAAGAAGGTCCACGCCGATCGTGGGTCTTTGACGCTGCTTCCAGATGGGCGAATGGTTCTTGTCCGCGGCGAGCACACGATCGAATTCGCACAATTCTCAAGCGGTGAGAAGGTCATCGCGCTTCTCGAAGCCCGCATGATCGTCCTCGCGGCCTCTACCCGTGCATCGTTTCTCTGGCTCGACGAGCCAATGGAGCACCTCGATCCGATCAGCAGGCGTGCAGTGGCTTCGTTACTGGCGACAGGGACAGCTAGCCAAGGCATTCGAAAGATTGTGGTCACCACATACGAGGAGGAACTCGCGAGAACCTTCGCGGCGTCCGAGGACGCACAGCTCACCTGGGTCGACGCAGCGGCGGCTGCCAGCGAATAGTCGGTCGTGGCAACCCGTGACGTCGAGGACTGGTGATCAGAGTGCCTCAAGCGTCGCTGCGATGGTGCTAGTCAGCAGGAACAAATCGAAGTTTCCAGCGTCGCCGGGATCGAACGGGACAAAGCCGAGACGGTCGCGCCACCACCGGCGCGCGACGTCGTTCAGGGCCGTCAGCACGACCGCCCTGAGAGCGGCGGATTCGTTGAGCTCCACGGCGGTGGCCAGGATGTGTTTGACGAGCTCCGTCCCAAGGCCCACACCCTCGTGCCGCTCATCCACCGCGAGCCGACCAATGAGCAGCGCTGGAATGGGGTCCGGCGCCCGCTTCGCGAGAGCTGCTGGAGCTTCCGAAACACCGATACCGGTCATCGATAGCGTCGCGTACGCGACGACCTTGTAACTCGGGTCAGCAATAACCCAAGTTGCGGCTGTGTCTGCTCGGCGGCTCTGGCCGGCGAATTTCCGCAACCAGTCGGCGTAAGCAGGCTCAGCGCAGACGAAGTCGCGGCGGTCGTGTAGAGCGGGATCAAGGAGGCAGGGGCGGCGGTACTCAGTCAAGCCAGCTGAACTTCCGCGGGCGGCTCAGCGCGGATGCTAGCCGTGCGTTCACCGTCGCTGGCTCGGCGAGGGCACGCGCGAAGGCAGCCGCAGCCGCCGGCTGCAATGCGATCATGGTTCGCTCGGCGAGGATCTCCTCGGCCCTGATCTGTGCAGCCTGGAGAACGAAGGCCGACAGGTTGAGGTGCGCAGCAGCCGCCGCCTGCTCCAGGGCACGCTTTGACGCCGGGTCGACTCGAACCTGCAGCCGCTCGTCCTTCATATTCATGTACTCACATTGGCAGTACAGGGGCACTTTGTCAAGCCCCTCGCGCTCCGGCCCGGACCGGTGCTTTCGTCGGCGCCCTGGCTTACGACATCCCGGGTGAGCGGCCTTTCCCCACGCGAGACTCAGGAGGGAGTCAGACATGGCAGACGTAGTGGACATCAACAGAGACATCAGCTTCACGATCGACGGCGAGCCGTTCTCGACGCGAGACCGTCGCCAGACGGCAGCCGCCCTCCTTGGCTTGGCTGGGCTTTCGCCGTCCATGTACGACCTGGGAGAGCTCCACGGGCACAGCCCACAGCCCTGCCGGTTCAAGGACTCAGACGAGGTGGAGATCCACCCAGGAGGCAGATTCGCCTCGATCCGGCAGAAGGCCGACGTCGCCTAATGGCGGGTCCGGTCGAGACGCTCCTCGCCGATGTAGCTGCTGCCGGATCGCCCGGGCGTGGTGCGGCAGCAGTTAGTCGTATACGAGGTGGAACCCGTCACAGGCGGCAGGGTCGGGTAGTCCCAACCGCAGTGGCAGACCGTACCGACCACCGTCCAGCCGGGGACCGTCGTTATAGACGACGGATTCGGCGAGGGGCGAGTGATCGCGAACGGCATCTCGGTTCGATCCTGGGCGCTCTCGGACGACGCGGTCGCCCTTCAGACGTGCGATCGGGCGGGGGCTTATCGGCCGATAGTGGTGGTGGTCGTGTCGGTGCTGAGGGAGGTCCCCCCACGCGTGGCGGGGGGATCCGGGGGGCCTGTCTGCGCCGCCCTTGCTCCACTCCGTCGCACACAGTAGGAAGGAATGATGGGAAAACAGGCAGCCGTCGCGCTTTACGTGGTAGCGCTGGTAGCCGTCGTGGTCGGCGTGGACGTCCTGTTCTTCCGGCATCACTTCTGGGAGCGGCTGATGGTAAACGTCGGGGTTGTCCTGGTGTTTGCCGCGTTCTATTTGAGGTTCCTGAAGCGTCCATGAGCGCAGCTGCCGCAATGCGCTCACCCAGCTCCACGGTGATCGCCAGTGAGGCGATCGAGAACGCCAGCTTGGTTACACGGGCCCGGCCGGCGCCCCGAAGTCGGCCAGCGCGTCGTCGTCGAGCGAGATCGAGCCGGTCGCCAGGTTCTCGGCCAGGTGCACGAGGGAGCGGGTGCCCGGGATGAGCAGGACGTTCGGGGCGCTCGCGAGCAGCCAGGCGAGCGCGACCTGGGACGCGGTCGCCCCGAGCCGGGCCGCGACGGCGGTTACCACCGGGTCGGTGAGCACCCGGTTCTGCCCGCCGAACGCAGACCCGAGCGGGAAGAACGGCACGAATGCTATCGAGCGCTCCCGGCACGCCTCGAGCACCGGCCAGGAGGCCCGGTCCACGACGTTGAGCGGGTTCTGCACGCAGGCGATCTCCGTCCGGGCGAGCACGTGCTCGAACTGCTCGAGGGAGACGTTGCTCACCCCGACGCCGCCGATGAGCCCCTCGTCCCGCATCGCCGCCATCGCGTCGAGCCGCTCGTCGAGCTCCGGGGTGACCGGGCCGGGCTCGTGCAGCCGGAGGTTGACCGCGGCGAGGGTGTCGACCCCGAGGCTGCGCAGGTTCGCCTCGACACCGGCGCGCAGCTCGGCCGGGCTGTTCGCCGGCAGCCAGGCGCCCTTCTCGTCCCGGCGGGCGCCCACCTTGCTCACCAGGGCCAGGCCCTCCGGATAGGGGTGCAGGGCGGCCCGGATGAGCTCGTTGGCGACGTCCGGCCCGTAGTACTGGGCGGTGTCGATGTGGTCCACCCCGGCGTCCACGGCCGCGCGGAGCACGGCGATCGCCTCGTCCCGGTCCACCGGCGGGCCGAACACTCCGGGCCCCGGCAGCTGCATGGCGCCGAACCCCATCCGGTGCACGGTCCGGCTGCCGAGCGGGAAGGTCGAGGCCGCCACACCCGCGAATCTACGCGACGGTCCGGGTGTTCACCGGGCCGCGACCGAGCCACGTCTCAACCATCGTGCCGACGTCTACAGGCGTGGCAAGCGGTAGCAGCGATTCCCGGGTGCTCCTCGGCCTGGCCAGAGGAGCGAAGGACCCGGTGTTGGCGCGCGGCGACCTTCGGGAGCGGCAGGTTGCGGAGTCGGTGGCCTTACGCTTCTAGCCCATGGGTATTGAATGGGAGCAGACGATCATCGACTCCGATGACCCGGTTGCACTTGGGCAATGGTGGAGAAACGCGCTGGGCTGGGAGGTGGTCAATGACGCCTCCGACGAGTTCGAAATTCGGCCGAGTGTGGACCATCTCCCCGGACTGCTGTTTGCAGCCGTCCCCGAAGGCAAGTCCGTGAAGAATCGCTTGCATCTCGATTTCCGACCGGACGATCAGGATGCCGAGGTCAAGCGACTGCTCGAGCTGGGCGCAGTCCTGACTGATGTCGGGCAACGCGAACAGTCGTGGGTTGTGCTGGCGGATCCCGAGGGCAACGAGTTCTGCATTCTCCGGTCAAAGGATCCAGGCACCTAGCCGGCGTCGTCGGTGGGTCGACCAAAGCGCCGGAGGGCGATTATCGGGCGCTCCGAGTGGCGGGGTAGACGCACCGCTAGCCAGCGATAGAGGTCGGGTCACCCGTGCCAGTGGAGCTGCATCCCAACCTGGTACCGTCACCTGCTGTGAGCACACAGATCGCCGTCCGCTTGCCCGATGAGCTTGTGGCCTACGTCGATGAGGCGGTGGCGTCCGGTCGGGTCAAGAGCCGCGCCGAATTGGTCACCCGACTCATCGAACGTGACGCTCGCCGGCAGCGGGCTGAAGAGGATCTGCAACGGCTGGCCGAGCAAGGGGCGCTCGACGATGACGAGCTGCTGGCCATCGTCAAATCCGCGTCGGCGACCGCGCTTCCGATTGATTGATGCGACCCATCCATTGGGCCATGCTGGACAAGCGTCGGCCGGTGCTCGTCCTCACGCGCGAGATCATGGTCGGGCGGATGTCCACGGTCGCCGTGGCTCCCATAACGTCCACGGTTCATGAGATCGCGACCGAGATCCTCGTCGGCAGGCCCAACGGGTTGGCTCAGGACTCGGCCATCAAGTGTGATCAGATCGTCAGCATCCCCGTTGATCAGCTCCATGAGCGCTGCGGGTGGCTGTTGGATGCGCAGGAACTGGCCCTGCACGACGCCATCCAAGCCGCCTTCGACCTCGTGTGACCGCCGCGCCTATCTGCGTTCCCGGGCGATCTGGGGGAGTGAGCGGAGAGCGCTCAGTCCGGCGATAGTGCGCGGCCTCGCGGCTGCTCGGTGCGCTTTGAACGGTCGGTTACCCACCCCGTTCGGGGAGGGCGATCTTGACGGGAGCGTTCGCAGAGCGCCCAGCGTCCTTACGGAATCACAGAGCCTTGCCGGGATAGCGGCAGGTTCGGCATCTCGCTCAGCGCTTTCTTGTGGATCACTTTCGCGAAATATCCTGCGCCGAACTCGAGGCACAGCAGCACATACCAGAACTGCCCGGCGTCCGTCATACGATCAAGCCGCACGTCACTCATGGCCTTCTTCATGGACAGCTTGGCGAAGTATCCGGCTCCGAAGTAGACACACAGCAAGACATACCAGGACTGCTCGGCGTTTGTCTGCTGCCCGAAGCCGGCCTCGCTCAGTGCCTTCTTGACGGGCACTTTCGCCAGGTACCCGGATCCGAAGGCGATGCATTCGACCACATACCAGATTCGTTCCCACTCGGTCATCTCGGCCAGCCCGACATCGCTGAGCGCCTTCTTGGTGGGGATCTTCGCGAAGTATCCGACTCCGAAGTCGATGCACTGGAGGACATACCAGAACTGCTCGGCGCCCGTAAGTGGAAACGCGCGCTGGCGCGGAACGGGAGCCACAGGCTGGGAGTGGGCGGGCGCAATCGGCGCCGGGGGGCTGGGTTGAGCGCCTTCCGGGATTGGGGATCCTGCCCGCTCCGCCGGAAGTCCAGAACTGTCTCCGGACGTCACATCTCCTCCTGGGGTTATCGGGCTGGGTGCGCGAGGCCATCATCGCCCCAAAAGCCTGGTTTGTCCTCAGCCAAGATCGAGACAGCGCCGATCCATAGCCACGGATGTTCTGACCGGCAGCTGCTGATACCGCCCTCATCGAGGGCAATGGCCAGCGTGAGCGTGTCCGCCACCGTGGCCGGCTGGACGATAGCGGCCTTGCTGGTCGAGCGCGAGCGGCCGCTTGCCCGTTTCTCGGCCGCCGACGCGATCCAGCGCGCTCACCTGCGCGCCGCCTGATCAGCTCGGTGCGGCAATTCCCCAGGTTCGGTCGGCGCGCGGCACAGGACCGCCCATCCCGGACGCTCTTGACATCGCTGGGTCGCGCCCTGGTGCCGGCGATCCGCGGACGGAGCCTTGCCGTAGTCCCCTGTCGGTTAGGCCGGCTCACGGCCCGCGCCGGCGACTCAGGCTGACCGACTTTGGTTCGCTTGCGCTCGACCAACGTGGCTGCTAACGTACAACCCAATGGTTGTACATAGTCGGATGGCCAGCGACGCGGATGGCATCTTCCGCGCACTGGCGGACGCCACCCGGCGCGACATCCTGGTGAAGGCGATCCAGCGTGAGCAATCCGTCTCGGCCCTCGCCCGACGCTACGACATGAGTTTTGCAGCCGTCCAGAAGCACGTGGCGGTGCTCGAGCGAGCCCGACTCGTCACGAAGCAGCGGCGCGGCCGAGAACAGATCGTGCATGCCAACACGGCGCCGCTGCGCCAAGTCGCCGAGCTCCTCAGCAGCTACGAGGAGTTATGGATCCAACGCGCCACTCGGATTGCCGACATCTTGGTCGGCGAGGAAGGAAGCCCCCGATGACAGTCATCCGCACCACCAAGGACGTCGCCACCCTTACCCTCACCCTCGTCGCCGAGTTCGACGCGCCCCCCGAGCGGGTTTGGCAGGTGTGGGAAGACCCGCGAAAGCTTGAGCGCTGGTGGGGACCGCCGACCTTCCCCGCCACCTTCACGCGACACGACTTCGTTGTCGGCGGGCAGTCCCGCTACTCCATGACCGGTCCGGACGGCGAGGCCCCCCGCGGTTGGTGGCGGATCGACGCCATCGACAGACCACACCGACTTGACTTTGCCAATGGACTGGCCGGTGACGACGGCGAACCTATGCCGGGCATCCCACCGATGGCGGGCTACGTCACCTTCGAATCCACCGACGCGGGAACTCGGATGACCGCCATCACCCACTTCACTGACGCCCAGCAAATGGAGACGATGCTTGGCATGGGCATGCACGAAGGCATGACTCAGGCAATCGGCCAAATCGACGAGCTGCTGGCCTCCGCGCCAGTCTGACCGCATCCCCCACACCACTGGCTCAGCAGCGGACCGCCCGGGTGCAGCCGAAACAGGGCGCCCGGAGCACCACCAGCCTGCCCCCCCAGGCGCTCTCGGCGCGGGTGCCTTGACCGCCCGATTAGATGAATGCACATTCCAGGGGTGAGCCGGTCCTGCCTCGGCACCACTGTCACGGTGATCGTGATCGCCATGGCCATGGCCACCGCCTGCTCGAACGGCGGGGGCCCGTCCGCCACTGCGGACGGAGTACTGACCGGCACTGTGACCGGAGAAGGTGGGCCGCTGATCGTTCAAGGGACCTCGACTCACGAGGCCGTTCCACCCGGTACACCGCAGCGCGGCACGCCGGTGAGCGCTACGAGCACCGGCGGACAGAGGTTCTCGACGACAACCGACGCGAAGGGAAGCTACCGGCTTCGATTGCCGCCAGGCAGCTACGCGATCGACACCGGCTGCGGCCCAGGCGGCAGCCAGTCGCCTGTCGTCGTCCAGGCGGGCGACACGGTCACCCGCAACATCAGCTGCCCGATTCCGTGAAACCCCAGAGCGGAGGGGCTCGTCACCACCCAACGGGATTCGCCGATCTCGGACGCTCTGGGACCGAGGCGAGACGTTCCGCAAGCCGGCGATCTCGCTCGGTTCGTGAGCTTGCCGGATCGAGGCAATCTGGCTATAGTTATGGCTATGACTGAGGCGGAACATTTGCCCCTTGCCGATGTGAAGAATCGGCTGTCCGAGGTCGTCGAACGCCTAGAACGCGAACACGGCCGGGTGGTCATCACCAAGCACGGCAAGCCGGCTGCGGTAGTGCTTAGCGTTGAGGATCTTGAGAGCCTCGAGGAGACCCTCGAGATCTTGTCCGACCCACGATTGATGCGGCGCATCCGCAAGGCTGACGCCGAGATCGAGGCCGGCCAGTCCGAGCAGCTAACTAAAGAACGGGCCTTGGCCCTGGCCCGCCGGAAGTGACCAGCCTGCCCTACGGCGTCGCCTGGACGCCCTCGGCGCAACGCGCCCTGGCCAGGCTTCCGGAGAAGATCGCCACGGCTGCCATCGAGTTCGCTTACGGATCACTGGCAGCCAACCCACGACGACTCGGCCGGGAACTGCATCTGGGGCTGTCCGGGCACCACTCGGCTCGGCGAGGCGACTACCGGCTGATCTACCGCATCGACGAGGACCAGCACCGGATCCACATCGTCGCGGTCAACCATCGTGCCGACGTCTACAGGCGCGGCAAGCGGTAGCAGCGATTCCCGGGTGCTCCTCGGCCTGGCCAGAGGAGCGACGGACCCGGCGAAAGGGCCCGCATGATGGCGCCGCAAGATACCCATCCCTCCACATGCCGGCGGTAAGGAACGGACGAACGCCTACGGCGTCTCGCTAGCATGCAAGGGGTGCGAGGTGCCCCGTTCGGGACAGTGATGCTCGGCATCGTGGCGATGTTCGGTTGCAGCGCTAGCCATCCCTCGAATCGGCACATCGCAGCCGGGTTCGTGCTCGGGGGGCAGACCCGCTTCTCGCTTTCGGTGCGGCCGGTGGCCGGCAACTCGGGTGCGACCGTCAGCCGCTCGAGCGCCGCACTGACGGTCGAGGCAGCAAACGGCGAGGTCGGAGGCGTCCAAGCCAAGCTGGTCGATTTCCTCTTGGCCGATGTCACCGTGCCCGGCGTCTCCTGTGAGGTGACGACGCAGCAGCCTGCCTGTCCGCGATTCGCGAATACGCTCGCCTGGGTCGGGGTCTACGACCTCGGCGACGACGTCGGTGCGCACTCGTGTTCCATGCAGCCCATCGGGGTCGTCGCCTCCTTGCCGCCCGTGCTCAGGCACTACTACTGGGCCGTCCTGATAGACGCGCACACTGACCGGAAGGGCACTTGGGCCGAAGACGAAAGCGGTCTCATCGAGCGCCAATGCGGGGCCCGGCTCAAGTGACTCGCCACGCTTCGTTGATGTGCCGATAGCGGGCGCACGGTGAACGTCAGCGCCGCACTCGGGGGCGATCGCGGGCGGGTCCGGACTGGCTGTGGATCGGCGATTGGCTCGACGGTATGACCGAGTTATACTATAGCCGTGAAGACTGCTATCTCGGTTCCCGATGAGACGTTTCGACGTGCGTCAGAACGGGCCTCCGAACTGGGCATGAGCCGCTCGGAGTTCTTCACCCGGGCGGCCCAGAACTACCTGGAGAGGCTCGACGAAGCCTCCGTGACGGAGAAGATCAACGCCGCGCTCGAACTCGACCTCGGCGACGATTCCGCCGCGGCCGTCGTGGCAGCTGGTCGGCGGCGACTCGCCGTCGGCGACGACGAGTGGTGATCTCCCGAGGCGACCTGTGCTGGGTTGATCTCGGCCCGCCGGTTCGAAGTCGGCCGGCGAAGCGTCGACCCGTGCTGGTCATCCAGGCCGACTCGTACAACCGAAGCCAGCTGGCCACCGTCGTCACCGCCGTCATCACGTCGAACACCAGGCTGGCCGCCATGCCGGGCAACGTGTTTCTCCCGGCCGCCGCGACCGGGCTGCCAATTGACTCGGTCGTCAACGTCACCGCTGTTGTCACCCTGGACGAGAAAGACCTCGACCAGCCCATTGGCCACGTTCCGGACGCCTTGATGGACGCGGTCGACGCGGGGCTCCGGCGGGTCCTGAGCCTCTCGACGGCCAAGGGCGCATAGCACAGCCAATACCAGGCTGCCCCCTCTCCCAGACCGCCGCGCACCTCAGCCGGCGTTCCCGGGTGGCGGCCTCGGGGCGGCCGGCTTGCGAGATGATCACCCTGTGGCGCTCGGCGGGAATGACGCAGGACGCTACGGACCTGACCCCGGACCTCAGCTGGTGCGGTTGTTCGGCTTCTTGTTGCAGCGTCTTCGATGCGACCTCTGCCGGATCTCGTTAATCTCGCCGCTCGCTCACGCCGTCGGCTCGTGCAGTCCCGCGAACACGCCTGCCATCGTCGCTGACGTGAGTACCGATGCTCACGGCACGGGCGTGGGCGGCGCCGGCGTCGGTACTGGTGACGGGGTGAGGGTGCCCGTGTGGGGGTGGACGTTCAACGCCAGCGCGAAGCAAAGGCCGACGACGTCGATGACGAACGCCAGTGCGCCCACCACGATGGCGCCGCGTGCCACCCCGCCCGCCCACGCCGCCTCCTCGACATCCCACTCCTCGCGGACGACGTAGAGGCCGAGGCCGACCGCGAGGGCGGCCACGCCGGCCTGGATGCCGTCGATGATCGCCAGGCTGTGCACCGGTGAGTGACCGCTCTCGGCGAAGGCGCTGGCGATCTCGTGGCCAGCCCCGATATCGAACAGGCTGATCGCGGCCAGGACGAGGGCGGCGACAGCCAGGCCGCGCGGATCGGCCAACGAGGCGAACGACCACCAGCGCAACTCATCGTCCTCATTACCGTCGCCGAGAACATCGACAGCGTCGGGCTCTGCCGCGTGGCCCTCGCCCTCGATCATCCCGTGATCGTAGAGCCACCGACACTGCAGCCCGCGAACCGCCGCGCTGCGTCGCCGAGGCCAGTCGCCGACGCCGTCGACCGGCCGAAGACGCGCTCCATCGCGGCGTCGTGGACTCCGGACCTTCCGTCCGGGTGCGGCGGTTAGAGGGCGCCCGGGCACCCGGACCAGCACTCTCCTCCCGGCGATCCAGGTCGACCATCGGGGTCTGCGGCGTCCGCTCCAAGTTCGCGACCCGGAAGAGACCGGCCGTAACGTGGCCCAGTGCGCACCGTCGGGATCGACCTCGCGACGACGCCGAAGAACACCGGCGTTTGCGTGCTGGACTGGACGCCGCGTGCAGCCACGGCCTCATTCCCCTCGGCTGGCGACAACGACGACCTGGTCGAACTCGCGGCTGTCGCGGACAAGGTCGGTGTCGACTGCCCGTTCGGCTGGCCGATCCCGTTCGTTACGGCCATCGACGCCTGGTCCCGGGGTGAGACCTTCCCCGCCACCGCAGTCGGCGAGCTGCGTAACCGTCGGACCGACGTCGCCACCCACGGGTACCTGCTGGCCCGTTGGCAGGTCAGCCGGTACCCGCTGAGCGTGTCCACGGACCGCATTGGGGTAACGGCGATGCGCTGCGCCCGGCTGCTGGACCGGATCGCGGCGGTCACCGGGGAGCCGGTGGACCGGGCCGGCGGCGGCCGGCTAGTCGAGGTCTACCCCGCCGCCGCCACCGTCTGCTGGAACCTGCTCCCGACCGATCGCCCACTTCCAGCGGCCGAGGAGCGGACCGGGATCCTTCTGGGAAGGCTGTTCCACGGGGCCCCGTGGCTCTGCACGCCAAGCGAGATCCGAGCGGTGTGTTTGGCCAGCGAACACCGCCGCGACGCCCTGCTGGCGGCCTTGGTCGCGGCAGCCGCGCTGGCCAGACAGACCGCTCCGCCCGAGACGGCGGAGGACCGTCGGGCCGCTGGCATCGAGGGCTGGATCCACCTCCCCACGGGCGCGGTCGGAACCCTGCTGGACTCGGTCAACGCAGTCGCGAACCCTGCCGCCGGATCGGCCGATTAGGCGCTCGAGCCAGTGTCGCTCACAACCTCATCCGCCTCCGACGGGGCCGGGCCGGTAACCGCGGCGGTTCTCGGGTGACCGTGCCCCTGCTTGGTCCGTGCTCGGCACCCGGCGATCTCGCGTTCACCCGACGAGTTCACGGCGGTCACGTCAGAGAGAATCAGCCGATGAGCAGGCAGCGGATCGGTGCAGGGTCCCGGTACGAATCCGCGATCGGGTTCAGCCGGGCGTTCCGGGTGGGCAAGCGAGTCCTCGTGTCCGGGACGGCGCCGGTCTGGCCCGACGGCTCGTGCCCGGACGATGCGGCGCTCCAAACGAGACGATGTTTCGAGATCATCGGGGACGCCCTGACCGAGGCTGGGGCTGGCCTGCACGAGGTCGTGCGCACGCGCATGTTCGTGACCTCGCGATCGGATGCCGACGCGATCGGGGCGATCCACGGCGAGGTTTTCGGTGCCGTCCGCCCCGCGGCGACCATGGTGGTTGTCGCGGGTCTGCTTGACCCCCGCTGGAAGGTGGAGATCGAGGCCGAGGCAATCCTCGACGCCTGAGGATCGCCAGGCCCGGCGGTTCAATCCGGCCGAACGATGATGCCGCTCGCGGGGCGCCCCGGTGCGGCTGATGCCGCTCGCCGAAACATCCTTGGACCCAGCACGCTCACGCCGGCGTTCGCGACTGCGCCGCCCGGCCGCTGCCTGGTGTCAGTAGTGGTAGCGGGCTTGCAGAATGACGAGGTCCTCACCGTCGACGAGGTACACCAGGCGGTGCTCTTCGCCGATGCGTCTGGACCAGGCGCCGGCGAGGGCGTACCGGAGCTGTTCGGGTTTGCCGATGCCGCTGAAGGGGTCGCGGAGGGTGTCGTCGATGAGCCTGTTGATTCGCTTCAACGTCGCCCGATCCGCATCCAGCCAGTGCGTGTAGTCCTCCCAGCCGTTCGGGGTGAAGACCAGCCTCATCTGACGAGCTCGTGCTCCTCACGGCTTCCCTTGGCCGCCTGGTCGAGGCTTTCCAGCAGTCGGCGGGCGTTGCGTGGGGCACGTAGTAGATGCGCAGTTTCCTGCAGCGCGTCATAGTCGGCGCGGGAGATCAGGACCGCGTCACCGCGCCGAGAGGTGATCTCGATGGGGGTGCGGTCCGCATTGACCTGCTCGATGAGGGGGAAGAGGTTCTTGCGAGCCTCACTCGCCGTGACGGCCATCTGGCACCTCCAGTAGTGGTACGAGATATGGTACCACAACGGAGCGGTCAGGAGGCGCTTGTTTGGTGATACGGCGCATGACGTGCGCGGGCTCGCCTCGGGTGAAGTGGTCGGGTCCGAGTTCGTTGTAGTCGACGTTGTTGTTGAGCATGTGCCAGATCGCGGTGAGCAGTGAGTGCTCGATCGCGACGATGGCCCGCTGTTTGCCGTGAGCCGCGAACCAGCGCGTCAACCAAACGTTGACACCGTCGTGCTCTGCCACTACGCCGACGACCCGGCCCGGCGGAAGCACTGCACGCTCACCGCCGCCGTCCGCTTCGGCGGCGCCGCCCCGTTGTGCGCCACCTGCCGGCAGGCCCGGTCCACCCTCGGCAAGGGCCAGCCGCCTCCGTGACCCGCGCCCGACAAGCCGGGCATACGCGCAGCCAGGCGATGTGTTGCGCGTCTTTCTTACCTGGTGCACCGCCGGCTTTGATCTCGATGGCGAGAATCGCTTCACCGGCCCCGGCACCACCGGCCACTCATCAGGCAGCACCGGCTCAGTCACGGCGCGCAGGGCAGCATCCGTAGCGCTCGGCCGGGCGCTACGCGCGGTTCGCGATCGGGAACCTCGACTGTGCCGCCGAACGCGACCCTGGGGCCCCCGCCCGCGCCCCCCTCCCGCGGGTCGCGACCCCCCGCGGTCGCGAGTGTGCAATTTCCGACACGGGCCAAGCGTGGAGAGACCGGAATTCCGTCGGAAATTGCACACTCGCGCCCCCCGCGGGGCCCCCGCGCGGCGGACCGTTCCGCGTCGCGCCCCCCCACGGGGCCCCAGCGCAGCGGACCGTTCCGCGCGGGTCAGTACACGAGCGCCCGGGCCCCCTCGGCGAGGACTTCCTCGACGAACGCCGCGGCGCCGGCGATCCGAACCCCGGGCAGCAGGTCGGCCGGCTCGATGTCGCGTCGGGCGGCGCACTGGGTGCACACGGTCAGCGTGCCGCCGGCGAGCACGGCGTCGCGCAGCTCGGCGAGCGGGGCGGAGTGCGCCAGCACGAACTGCTCGGCCCGGCCGGGCATCGCCAGCCAGGACGCCTCACCGGTGAGCCACAGCGACACCGGGACCCCGGCGGCGAGCCCGACCGACGCCACGGTGAAGGCCTGCGCGCATCGCTCCGGCGCGTCCGAGCCGACGGTCACTTTCACGACGAGCGTCATGGCCCTCCCAACAGCGGGACCCGATCGGGCCGGGACGGTTCATCCTGCCAGTCCCGGCCCATACCCGGACGGTCGGATCAGGGCGTAACCTCCCGTTATGCACACCGAACCCGCGGCTGACCCGAGCTATCGGGCGGCCTGCGGCCTGGTCGTCTGCGCCGGCCGGCTGATGCGCCTCGCCCAGGGCGACCCGGCCGCCGGGCCGGTCCGCCAGGCGGCCGGATCGCTGGCCGCCGCCGCCGGGCGGCTGCTCGCCGGGTCCCACTTCGGCCCGGCCGGTGCCGGCCGTCGCCACCCGGAGGTGGGTGTGAACGCGGCCGCCCCGGATCCAGACGAGGCCTGGCGCGCCGGCGCCCGGGGGTTGGTCGCCGCGACGATGGAATGCCTGGCGGCGGTCGAGCCGGCCCGGGCGTTGAACCCGGAAGCCGCGGCGGTGCTGACCCGCGCCCTGGCGCTGCTCGACGAGCTGGCCGGCACCCTGCGCCGACCCGAGCGCGCGGTCACCCCGCCGCCGGCGCCGGCGCCGGCGGAGGCGGAGGCGGAGGCGGAGCCGCCGATCGTGGAGACCCCCGTCGACCTGACCCGCCACGAGCGGCGCCGGCCCTGGTGGCGACCGGCGGACCCGGCGATCCTGGCCGGCCCGGGCCGGCGCTGAGCCGCCCGCCCCGTAGTCTCGTCCGGACCGGCGACCGGAGAGGCTGACATGGACTTCTCGATCACCGAGGACCAGCAGGCGTTCCGGGACAGTGTCCGCAAGCTCGCCGCGGACGTCGTCGCGCCGGGGGCGGCCGACCGTGACCGGGAGGGCCGCTTCGACCCGGCGGTGTGGAAGGCGCTGGCCGGGGCCGGCCTGATCGGGCTGCCGATCCCGGTCGAGCACGGCGGGTCCGGCGCCTCGATCATCGACTGCTGCCTGGCGAACGAGGCCCTGGCCGAGGGCGGGCACGACGCCGGGCTGAACCTGTCCCTCGGCGCGCACTGGGTGATCGGCGCGGTGCCGATCTGGCTGCACGGCAGCCCGGCGCAGCAGCAGCGCTGGCTGCCGGGCCTGTGCGACGGCAGCATCGTCGGTGCCTGGGCCTCCACCGAGCCGGAGGCCGGCAGCGACTCGGCGGCGCTGCGCACCACCGCGGTCCGCGACGGGGACGGCTGGATCCTCAACGGCAACAAGATCTTCATCACGAACGGGCCGATCGCCGGGGTGTGCAACGTGCTGGCCCGGACCGGCGACGGCGCGGTCACCGCGTTCGTCGTCGACACCGCCACCCCCGGGTTCGTGGTAGGCCGCGAGCTGGACAAGCTCGGCTGCCGCTCCTCCCCGACCTCGGAGATCGCCCTCGTCGACTGCCGGGTGCCGGCCGACGCGGTGCTCGGCGTCGAGGGCGAGGCGCTGTGGCGGGTCGCGTTCGAGTGCTTCGACTGGGAGCGCACGGTCATGATGGCCGCCTCGATCGGCGGGATGCAGGCCGGCTTGAACGGGGCGATCCGCTACGCGAAGGAGCGCCACCAGTTCGGCCGGCCGATCGCGCACTTCCAGGTGATCGCGCACAAGCTCGCCGACATGAAGATCAACCTGGAGGTGTGCCGGACCGCGGTGTACCGGGCGGCCTACCTCAAGCAGATCGGCGCCCCGCACATGGTTGAGGCCTCGATCGCGAAGGCGCTGGTCGGCAAGCTGTCGGTCGAAAACGCGCTGGAGGGGATCCAGATCCACGGCGGCTACGGCTACCTCCGCGACTTCCCGGCCGAACGGGCGCTGCGCGACGCGAAGCTGACCTCGATCGGCGGGGGAACCACCGAGATCCAGAAGCTGATCATCAGCCGGTCCCTGCTCGGCGAGTAGGGGTGTCCCACGGGCCGGGCGCTGCCAGCCGCGCGCCGCGCCGGCGACTCGCGTTCGGGCTGGGCGCGCTCGTCGTCATCCTCGCCGGCATCGGCTGGCTGGCCGTGCGCGGACTCGCCGCCGAACACCGGCTCACCGTCGCGAAGGCCGCGATCCTCGCGCTACGCGCCGACCTGCTCGCCGGCCGGTCCGCCGCGGTGCACACCGACCTGGTCGCCGCCCAGTCCGCCGCCGCGGCGGCCGATGCGGACACCCACGATCCGGTGTGGTTCGCGGTGAGCTTCCTGCCCCCGGTGCAGACGGTGCGCGGCCTCACCGAGGTGACCGACACGTTGGCCCGGCGGGTGCTGCCGGAGCTGGCCGAGGTGGGTCCGACGGTCACCCCGGCCCGGCTGCGGGTCGGCCCGCACACGATCGCGCTCGCGCCGCTGGAGGCGGCCGCCGCACCGCTGGCCGCCGCCGACGCCGCGGTCGCCGTCGCGGACGCCCGGGCGCACCGGCTGCCCGGCGGCTGGGTCGGCCCGATCGGCGCGGCCCGGGCCAGCTTCCTGCGCCAGCTCGACGGTCTGGCCGGCTCGCTCGACACGGCCGCCCGGTTCGCCCGGATCGGCCCGGCGATGCTCGGCGCGGACGGGCCCCGGACCTATTTCGTCGGGGTGCAGAACAACGCCGAGTCCCGTGGCACCGGCGGCATCGTCGGCGCTTTCGCGGTTCTCTCCGCCGACCATGGGACGCTGCGGATCACCGCCCGCGGCACCGACCACGACCTGCGCAGCCCGCCCGCCCCGGTCGCGGACCTGGGTCCGGACTTCGCCGCCGCCTACGGGCAGAACGACGCCACCGACTTCTGGCTGTCGACGAACCTGTCGATGAACTTCCCCTACGCCGGTCAGCTGTGGACCTCCATGTACGAGGCCCAGTCCGGACAGCGCATCGACGGGGCGATCGGCCTCGACCCGGTCGCGCTCGCCGACCTGCTGGCGGCCACCGGGCCGGTCCGGGTGCCCTCCACCGGGGACCTGCTCACTCCGGCCAACGTGGTCGCGCTCACTGAGCAGGAGGCGTACGTGCGGTATGCCTCGTTTAGCGATCAAAGCGCTCGTAAGGCATTCCTCAACGCGGTCGCCGCCGCGGTCACCAGCCGCCTGCTGTCCGGCTCCGGCAGCGCCCGCGCGCTCGCGAGCGCACTCGGCCACGCCGCCGGCACCGGGCATCTCGAGCTGTACTCGGCGCACCCGGACGAGCAGGCGGTGATCGCCGGTACCCCGCTCGGCGGCCAGATCCCCGACGACCACCGCCCGTTCGCCGCGTTCGCGGTGGACAACGCCTACGGCGACAAGCTCGACTACTACCTCGAGCGCTCCCTCAGCTACACCGCGGGCGGCTGCGCCGGACCGACCCGGACCTCGACGATCACCATCCGGCTGACCAACACCGCCCCGCTCGGCGGGCTGCCGCCCTACGTCCGGATCCGATCCGACCTGCACCCGGTCCGGGCGGATGCCAGCCCCGTCGACGGCCTGCTGATGTTCGTCTACGCGAGCAGCGGCGCGGGCTTCCTGCGGGCCACCCTCGACGGCACCCCGATCGACCTGATGCCGCTGGCCGAGCGGGGCCACCCGATGTTCGAGACGCAGCTGGCCGTCGAACCGGGCCGCACGGCCACCCTCACGATCACCGTCCGCGAACCGACCTGGCCCGGGGCGCCCGAAACGTTCGTGCAGCCGCTGGTCAACCCGGAGGCCGTGACCTTCGCGGTGCCGCGCTGCCCCTGAGCCGTCCGGTCGGGTGCCGCCGCTCGCCTACGGCCAGGGATCGACGGCCTGCGGGCTCTCGACCGGTTCCGCCGGACCCTGGGCCGGCTCCGCCGGCCAGGCCTCCGCTGGACCCTGGGCCGGCTCCGCCGGCCAGGCCTCCGCCGGACCCTGGGCCGGCTCCGCCGGCCAGGCCGCCGCCTCATGGGCGCCATTCGGGCTCGGTCCGATCGGGGTGACGTGCGAGGCCTGGAGGGAGTTGCGCCGACGCTGCGCCCCGTCGCTCGGGCTGGCCGTTCGCCGGCCCCGCTCGCCGGGCGGGGAGTACCGGTAGGCGTAGGTGTAGGCGTAGGCGTCCGGCCCCTTCGTCGGCATCATGTTGAGCACGATCCCGAGCGCGCTGGCGTCGACCGCGGCCAGGCTGGCGATGGCGCGATGCAGCTGCTCGCGCCTCACGTGGCCGTGCCGGGCGACGAGGATCGTCCCGTCGCTGATCGCCGCCATCACCGCCGCGTCGGTGACCGGCAGCAGCGGCGGCGCGTCGAGGAGCACCACGTCGTAGCGGCCGGCCAGATCGACGACCAGGTCCCGCATCCCCTGCGAGGCGAGCACCTCACTCGGGTTCGGCGGGCGGCGGCCGCCGGGCAGCACGTCGAGCAGCCCGTCCGCCCAGCTCTGGATCGCGTCGTCCACCGCCACCCGGCCGATCAGGACGTCGGTGACCCCGACCGTGCTGTCCAGCCCCAGGTACTGGCCGATCCGCGGGCGGCGGAGGTCCGCCTCGACGAGCAGGACCCGGACCCCGGCCTCGGCGAGGGTGGTCGCCAGGTTGCAGGCGGTGGTGGTCTTCCCTTCCTCCGGGATCGCGCTGGTCACCACGATGGACCGGGGTGCGGCGTCGACGTTGACGAACTGGAGGTTGGTCCGCAACTGCCGGAACGCCTCGGCGCGGGCCGAATGCTCCTCCCCCTGCACCACCAGGGGCTGTTTCGCCGCGGCCGGGTCGAAGCCGATCACCCCGAGCATCGGCAGGCCGGTCAGCTCCTCGATGTCGGCGGGCAGCTTCACGGTCGTGTCGAGGGTCTCGCGGAGCACGGCCGCGCCGACCCCGACGGCCAGCCCGACGAGCAGGCCCAGCGCCAGGTCCAGTTTCTTCTTCGGCGAGGTCGGGGCGGTCGGCACGTCGGCGGACTTCACCACGCTCACCTTGACCAGCGGGCTCCCGCCGCCGGCGGGCCGTTCGATCTGGCTGACCAGGCCGATGACCTGTTGGCTGACCGCGTTCGCGATCGCCGCCGCCCGGGTGGGGGAGGCATCGGTCACCGACAGGTCGATCAGAACGGTGTTCAGCGGGACGCTGGCGCTGATCTCCCCGCCGAGCTGGGTCGGGGTGTAGGGGAGGCCGAGCGCGGCGATGACCGGCCGGGTCACCTGGGGGCTGGTCACGATGTCGGCGTAGCTGGTGACCTGGGCCTGGGCGAACTGGCCGCCGGCCACGGCCTGGTTCAGGTCGGCGTTCTGGGTGGAGACGAACAGCTGCGCGGTCGCGGTGTAGGTGGGCGTCGTGCTCAAGATCACCGCCGCGGCGGCCGCGAGCGCGAGGGCAGCGCACGCGGTGATGAGCTGCCACCGCTTGCGCAGCACGCGGAGGTAATCCTGCAGGTCCACGGGACGCCTTCGTCGCTCGAGGTCGGGGGAGGTAAGTCTCGCAGATACCCGGCCCACCCGCGCGCACCCTCCGTGCCGCGTCGTTCGGTGACCACGTCAACCATGTTTCGGCAAGGACATCTTTCGGTTACTCGGCGGGTTCCCACAACCCGCCGCCGCACATCTCGGTCCGCGTTCCCCGGGCGGATGTCGGGAACCTCGAACTGAACGCTGCGGCCGGCCCGAACTCGAACGGCGCGCCGAGCGCGTCACCGACCGCGGAGCCGACCAGCGCCCTGATGACCCGCTGATCGCGGTCCGCGCGTCGGCGCCCCGGGATGGCCAGTCCGCCGACTGCCGGGATCGGCCCTGCTTCGATCAACATGCCAAGGCCGTAGGCCGTCAGTCGGTCCATGGCGTCAGGCGCGCGCCGGCGCTCTTTGCTCCGCCGATTCCTTACTGGACGCGCCGGATCCGGAACCATCCATGTGGCCGCGGTTCGACCCGACGCCGCGGTCCGGCGTTCGGTCCCGTCCAGCCGGTCCCCGCAGTGGTCCCGCACCTCGATAGGGTCGCCGCGGCGGCGAGCGGGGTGTCCGTGAGGTGTACAGAGTTACCTCGCGAACGAGGATGAAACCGGCGGGCGCGCAACGTCAGAAGGTTGGGCATCAAGATGGGGGCGGGTACCGGCCGTTCGATCGCGTGCGTTCGGGGGAGTCGAGCAGGGTGATCGTCCTTCACGGCTGGTGGTCGGTCGAGCGCGATCCGCCCGGTGAGCTGACCCTCTGGGCCGAGGACTCCGGGTCGCCGCCCCAACCCCCTGCGCGTCGAGGTCGCCGGCCGGCGCGGCAGCCCCACCCGTTCGCGCTTGCCGCCGACGCGCTTGCGGCCGCCGTCGGGGCGGATGGCAAGGCCGGGACCGCCGTCCTGGTCCTGCCGACCGAGGCGCGGGGTCCGCAGGCTTCGGCTGAGCTGCTCCGCGCCCGGGCCGCGCCGGCGGCCCCGGGATCCACGGTGGAGGGGCGGTGGGAGGTTCCGACCCTGGGGCTGGATCCCGCGGCGGCCCTGGACCGCCTGCTCGAGCGGGGGGCGGATCCCGAGGCGGACGTCGTCCGGCCGACCGCCGGTGCGGATCTGCGGGTGCTCCAGGCGTTGGCCGAGTTCTCCGTGGACCTGGTCGGGCGCGGGCGGGTGCTTCCGGCCGTGCGCGACGCCGGGGACGGTCGGGGCGCGGCGGTGTGGTCGGCGGTGGTGACCGGGGCCGACGCGGTGTGGTTGCGGGCGGTGGCCGCGGGTCTGCCGGGTTGTTTCCTCGCGGCCCTGCCGGCCGACGTCGATCGCGGCGCGGCGGCGCTGGCGGTGGTGGGCGCCGCGACCGACGCCCTGGTCGACGCCGCCGTGCGTTCGCGTCTGGGGCCGGTGCCGCGCCGGCGGCCGGCGGCGACGTTCCGCTCGGCCCTCGCCGGTCCCGACCCGTATTTCGCCAGCACCCCGGTCGCCCTCGCCGCCCTGGACGAGGCCCTGGCTGCCTGGCAGCGGGAGGTCACCGAAGGCGGTGCGGTCCGGGCCTGCTTCCGGCTGGTCGAACCGGAGGGATCCGGTGCGGCGGCGGCCGGGGAGGCTGCCGCTGAGGAGGTGTCGGCGGCGGGCTGGCGGGTGGACTTCGCGTTGCAGTCGACGGAGGAGCCGAGCCTGGTCGTGGATGCCGGGCAGGTGTGGCGCGCCCAAGGGGGGATGCGGGCGCTGGCCCGCCACGTCGCCGCGCCGCAGGAGACGCTGCTCGGCGAGCTCGGCCGCGCGGTGCGGCTCTACCCGGAGATCGACGGCGCGCTGCGCACGGCCAGGCCGTCGTCGCTCAGCCTGGACGTCGAGGGTGCGCACCTGTTCCTGTCGGAGGTCGCGCCGATCCTGCTGGCCGCCGGCTTCGGGGTGCTGCTCCCGGGATGGTGGACCAACCCCGCCATGCGGGTGGGCGCGAAGCTGTCGGTGTCGACCCCCGCGCAGCCGGGCTCGGCCGAGGCGAAGGCGGTCATCGGCCGGGACGGGCTGGTCGAGTTCCGCTGGGATCTGGCGGTCGGTGAGCACACGCTGACCGAGCAGGAGATCGCCGACCTCGTCGAGGCGCAGCAGCCGCTGGTGCGGGTACGCGGCCAGTGGATGTACGTCGACGCCGACCGGCTGGCCCGGGCCCGGGCGTTCCTGGCCAAGCGGTCGCACGGCTCCGGGCGGATGAGCGTCGGCGGGGTGCTCGCGGCCATCGGGTCCGTCGATGACGGACCGGGCGGCCTGCCGGTCGTCGACGTCGAGGCGCAGGGCTGGCTCGCCGACCTCCTCTCCGGCCAGGTCGATCACCGGATCGCGCCGATGGCCGCGTCGGAGGGCTTCACCGGTGTGTTGCGGCCCTACCAGGAACGCGGGCTGGCCTGGCTGTCGTTCCTGGAGTCGGTCGGGTTGGGCGGGGTGCTCGCCGACGACATGGGGCTGGGCAAGACGGTGCAGCTGCTCGCCCTGGTCTGCGGTGACCCGGTCGCGGACTCCGGTCCGACGCTGCTGGTCTGCCCGATGTCGCTGGTCGGGAACTGGCAGCGCGAGGCCGCCCGGTTCGCCCCCGGGCTGCGGGTGCACCTGCACCACGGGGCGGAGCGTCCCAAGGGCAAGGCGTTCCACGCGGCGGTGGCCGGATCCGATCTGGTCGTGACCACCTACGGGCTCGTCATCCGCGACATCGACACGCTGCGGGAGATGAGCTGGCGTCGCGTCGTGCTCGACGAAGCGCAGGCGGTGAAGAACGCGGCCACCCGGGGGGCGATCGCGGTGCGCTCGCTCCCGCCGTCGCACCGGTTCGCGGTGACCGGGACCCCGGTGGAGAACCGGCTGGGCGACCTGTGGTCGCTGATGGAGTTCGCCAACCCCGGGCTGCTCGGCCAGCCCTCTTCGTTCAAGCAGCGCTTCGCCACCCCGATCGAGCGCCACGGCGACGCCGAGGCGGCGACCCGGCTGCGGACGCTGACCCAACCTTTCGTGCTGCGCCGCCTCAAGACCGACACGTCGATCATCACCGACCTGCCGGCCAAGATCGAGATGGAGGTTGTCTGCTCGCTGACCCGCGAGCAGGCCTCGCTCTACCAGGCGGTTGTCGCGGACATGATGGAGCGCATCGAGAGCAGCGACGGCATCGAGCGGCGCGGACTCGTTCTGGCGACCATGACCAAGCTCAAGCAGGTCTGCAACCATCCGGCGCAGTTCCTCAAGGACGGCAGCCGGCTCGGCGGGCGGTCGGGCAAGCTGGCCCGGGTGGAGGAGACCCTCGACGAGGTGCTCGCCTCGGGGGAGAAGGCGTTGCTGTTCACCCAGTACGCCGAGTTCGGGGAGATGCTGCGCACCCACCTCGGTGCCCGGTTCGGCCGTGAGGTCGCGTTCTTGCACGGCGGACTGGGCAAGGCCCAGCGCGACGCGCTGGTGGCCCGCTTCCAGGATCCGGCGGGCGGCGGGCCGGGTCTGTTCGTGCTGTCGTTGAAAGCGGGCGGGACGGGGCTCACCCTCACCGCTGCGAACCACGTCATCCACGTCGACCGATGGTGGAACCCCGCGGTGGAGGACCAGGCCACCGACCGGGCGTTCCGGATCGGGCAGACGCGTGCGGTCCAGGTCCGCAAGCTGGTGTGCGCGGGCACGCTGGAGGAGAAGATCGCGACGATGATCAAAGACAAGCGGGGGCTGGCCGCCCGCGTCGTCGGAACCGGCGAGGGCTGGCTCACCGAGCTGTCCACGGCGGCGCTGCGCGAGCTGTTCAAGCTCGAAGCCGGGTCGGTGCCGGAGTGAGCCCGCCGCCCCGGCGGGGTCGCGGGTCGAGCTGGTCGGGTGGCTTCCCGCCCCCGTCCAAGCCGCGCCCGGTGGACGGCGGTCTGGTCGCCCGCAGCGCGCGGGGGGCCATCGGGGAGCAGTGGTGGTCCCGGCGCTTTCTGGAGGTGCTGGAGTCGTTTGCGCTCGGGTCCCGGCTGACCCGCGGGAAGAACTACGCCCGGCGCGGTCAGGTGCTGTCCCTGAAGGTGTCCCCGGGGGTGGTCACCGCGTCGGTGCAGGGCTCGCGAAAGACCCCGTACAAAGTGTCGATCGCGCTGCCCGCGTTCCCCGAGCTGGTGTGGGCGAAGGTCGAGGTGACCCTGGCCGAGCAGGCGATCCACAGCGCCCGGCTACTCGCCGGGGAGATGCCCCCCGACCTCGAGGCGGTCTTCGCCGCGGCCGGCGCGCCGCTGTTCCCGCAGCGGGCGACCGACCTGACCCTGAACTGTTCCTGCCCCGACTGGGAGGTGCCGTGCAAGCACCTCGCGGCCGTGTTCTACCTGCTCGCGGAGAGCTTCGACGACGATCCGTTCGCGATCCTGCTGTGGCGCGGCCGGCGGCGCGATGCGCTGCTCGGCCGGCTGCGCGAGCTACGCGGCGGCGACCCGGTGTCCGCGGTGGATCCCACGCCCGAGCCGCTCGACGGTCCCCGGGTAGGGGCGATGATGGCGCTGGCCGATCTTGCCTTCGCCCACGACGACTTCTGGACCGCAGCACCGGTGCCGCCGCTACCCGTGCAGGCTGAGCTGCCCGCCGACCTGCTGCTGCGCCAGCTCCCGGTGCCCGGGGCGCCGCTCGGCGGTCCCGATCTCGTGAGCTACCTCACGCCGCTCTACGCCCGGCTCGGGGAGCCGCGCGACTGACGTAGGTCCAGAGGCGACGTCCTCGAGCGGCACCTCGCCGACGGGGAGGATTCCACTCAGGACCGGTCATGTGAGGGGCACTCGGTACGGGACTGGACGCTCCCCCGGGTCGATAACGGGGCGCGCTCTCGCGTACCGCTAGCTTGATCCACTCTGAGCGGCCAGCGTGAGTATCCGGCGCTATCGTTCCCGACGTGGCAGCCCCCGGGAGCGCCGATGCTGGGCCTGCCGACTTCTTCGCAGCCACAGCTGAGCAGGCACGCCGAGTCCTTGAGGCTGACGAAGGCTGGCCGACGTACCACGCGGGTATCGCGTTCCAGGGCCTCGCAATGAGCCTGGCAGCGTCGCAGGACGGACCTCGCCAGTATCCGAACGAAGAGCCGATGGCGCTGTATCTGATCTGGGGGGCGTGGACCGACCGGATGGACGCATCCGGACGCGGGTCGCCTGAGCAGGATGCCACCGCCGTGCGCCACATGAAGCGGGCGGCCACCGAATGGTTGACCGTAGTGGACCTGCCGGGGGACCGGGCGGCGTACTGGGACCGATGGGTGCACGAGGAGTGCGGCTACGAGCGGAAGCGACCCACCGAATAGGTGCGAGTGCGCGTTACCGAGCGGGCTGGGTTCGCTGACCTGGGTTCGCTGAGCCGCCCGCATCCGATCCGGCGCTTCCGCACGCTGATCTCGTGCGGGACCTCACATCGCCGGACCTAGGCTGCTGGCGTGTCCACGTTCCTCCACGTCACCTCGACTTGAATCGTGAGTCGATCAAGGTGAACGGCCTCGACTGGTACTGGATGGGGGCAGCTCGGGGAATCGCCGGGAGCAGAGAACCGGAGGAGCCCGGCTGCTTTCTCTGCCGGGACGAACGAGAGGTCGAGTGGTTCGTAGGCATGAACAACACCGATGGTCCGGTCGGCGTGTGGGCGGTTGACGATGTCGACGAAACGGCTCTCGTCGAGGTCAACGGCCACTCGTACCTTCCGGGCTCGGTTTCGCCCGCCAAGCTTCGCCTGCTTCGTCAAGGCATCGCAAGACCCGAGTTGTAACAGCAACTCTGTCGCGCAGCCCGGCGGCGACGACCCGACCGGAGCCGGCGCTATCGAGCGATCTGTCAAGAATTCTTTACTTGATCCGTCCAGCGCTCTAGACGACGATGATGAAGCGGCGCGACCTGCTCAAACACATCCGTGCGGCGGCCCAAGCCCGTCAGCTGGAACTGGCACAGCTGCGCGAAGGAGCCAACCACACGGTGTACACGCTAGGCCGGCGCCAGTTCACGGTGCCGCGGCACTCCGAGATCAACGAATACACGGCCGAGGGGATCATGAAAGACCTCGAAGACGAGCTGGGAAAGGACTTGTGGCGCAGGTGAGCCGCCCGGGCTACACGGCGCGGTGCCGCCGGATCGGCGACTGGTGGGCGATCGAGGTGCCGCAGCTGCGAGGGGTGCACAGTCAGGCCCGCCGCCTCGACCAGGTGGAGGCCATGGCGCGGGAGGCGATCGCCCTCTTGCGGGACGTGCCAGCCGACAGCTTCGACGTGCGCGTGGAACCGCACCTCGACCCCGACGCAGAAGCCACCGTGGCAGCGGCCACCACGGCATCGCAGAAGGCGCGCGGTGCGGCCGAGGACGCCAGCCGGCTGCAGCGCGAGGCAGCCCGCGCGCTCGTGGGCAAATACAGGCTCACGGTTCGCGACGCCGGCACGTTACTCAGGCTGTCCCCGCAGCGGGTCAGCCAGCTCACGGCCGAGCGACCTCGCACCACCGTCAAGGTCGCGCCGTCGAGGGCCGCCCGGCGCAAGAGCGCATAGCAGCCGTTCTCGCTCGTCCGAGGCCATGGGCGGAACGCAGCCGAGCCGGCGTTCTGTATCGCACATCGGGCGGGCAGCCGTTGTCCGGCGCCGGCGATTCCGTAGTACGATTCACCGGGTGGAGGTGCTCCCGTCAGCGCTCCGGCATGGCATCGACGTTGAGGACATCCAGCACGGCG